>DASYRY010000412.1:0-7257 GCA_036004025.1 Candidatus Polarisedimenticolia bacterium
GGGAAACTCATTCTCGGGGAAAGAGACCCAGTGTCCGGGAAGCACGCTCTCCCGGTTGACGCCGAAGTTCAGATTGATCACCCGCACCGCTCGAAATTTCCCCCGCGCCTTCGACAGGGTCTCGGGGGCAGGCTCGAGCCTGTCGAGAAAGCTGTCTAGCGGGAGGGTGGAGATCAGCCGCTCGTACTCCACCGTCTCTCCCGATTCCAGGCTCACCCTCCGCCCGGCGAGATCGATGGCGCGCACCGTCGAGCCTAGGCGGATCTCACCGCCGCGCTGCGCCAGGGCACGGGGGATGGCGTGAATGCCCCCGCGACGCGGGTAAAGGAAGCGCGGGTTGTATCCCAGCCCCGTGACCTCCACGCCGAGGGATCCCCGAACCACCTCGTCCAGGGTCGGTTTGGGAATCGACCAGGAAACCCATCCGCATTCCATCTCCCGAAGATCCACCCGGTACAGCTTTTCGTTGTAGGGAAACAGGAAGTGTCTCGCAATCCCCTCTCCGAAGGTGGAGAGCACCCATTCGCGGAAATTCTCCGCGGGGGCTCCCTCCTCCGTCTCCCGACGCAGGAGCGCTTCCACGAAGCCCACGACGCACTCTCGGACCACCTCGCGCGGCAGGCCGAAGGTGTTGGCCTGGAACGGATAGCCCGTGTAGACGCCTTTGGAGTAGATCAGCGAGCGGCGCTCCACCGGCTCGAAGGCGTGCGGCAGGAGGGAAAGCACGCTTTCCCGTATCTCGGGGTCCTTGAGGTGGAGGAGATGGCCCGTGCAGTCGAAGGTGAACCCATTCACCTCGCGCGAGCGACAGAGCCCGCCCACCTCTTCTTCCTTTTCGAGCACGAGCGTCTCTTCCTCGGGGAGGGAGGCCGCCGCGGAGAGTCCCGCGAGCCCTGCGCCCAGGATCAGGTTCCTCGTGATGGTCACGCCGCACTCCCTACAAGGTCATGTCGATCTTTTTGAGATAGAAACCGAGCGCCAGGGCCGCGCTCACCGTGACGCCCAGGAGAACCAGCGCGGTGCGCTGGTCGACGAGCATCAGGGCAATCCCCACGCCGCACAGGAGCGCCGTGGCCAGATAGCTCGCTCCCACCGTCTGCCGCGTGGTGAGACGCCACTTTCTCAAGCGCAGCGCGAAATGGTCAGGACTGCCGCGCATGATCGGAATGCCCCGGCGCCAGCGCACGAACATCACGAAGAGCATGTCGAACAGCGGCACGCCGAGGATGACCACGGGCGACAGGGAGGCGACGAGGTTCTTGGACGTATAGCTGTTGTTCATGGCGAGCGCGCCGAGCATGAGGCCCAGGAAAAGACTCCCCGTGTCCCCCATGTAGATCCTCGCCGGCTCGAAGTTGTACCGAAGGAATCCCGCGAGACTTCCCGCCAGTCCCGCCAGCAGGGTGGCGACGACCTGCCTGCCGCTTCCCGCCGCGACGCAGGCGAGCGTCACGGCCGCGATGAGTCCCACGCCGGCCGCGAGGCCATCCATGATGTCGATCAGGTTGAAGGCATTCGTGACCGAGAGAAGCCACAGGAAGGAGAGCGGAAGGGCGGCCCATGCGGGGAGGAACTCCAGCTTGATCGTGACGGAGGCCTTGATGAGCGCCAGGATGGCCACCACCTGACCGGCGAGCTTGACGGGCGGGCTGAGCGCCCCGAGATCGTCCACCAGTCCGAGAATGACAACGATGGATCCTGCCAGGAGGATCCCTAGGACTTCCCGCTGGAATTCCACCGTCAGCGCCAGGGAGAGGAGGAACGAGAGGAAGATCGCGACGCCGCCGAGGTACGGTACCGGGGCCCGGTGATTCTTCAGCTTCCCATCGGGGCGATCCACGATCCCGAAGCGGATGGCGGCCTGCCTCAGCGCGGGCGTGAGGTAATGTCCCAGCGCCGCCGCCAGCACGAAGGCGAGGATCATGCGAATCATGCCGCTTCCCTCCGGCCCTTCTCCGCGAGGAGAGCTCGATAGAGCCCGCTCCATCCCGCCACCATCCGCGAGAGCGGGAAGAGGGAGCGCGCCCGGAGCGCTCCAGCCGCTGCGCAGGCTGCGCGCCTGGCGGGATCGGCGATCATTCCCAGAAGTCCCTCGGCCAGCGCGCCGGGATCGCCGGGCGTGACCAGCGTGCCAGTGACCCCGTCGTCCACCACTTCCGGCAGCCCACCGGTGCGGGTGGCCACGACCGCGAGGCCCGAGGCCATCGCCTCCAGCACCGACAGGCCAAAGCCTTCGAGCCTGCTGGGCTGGGCGTACAGATCGAGCCCCTGCAGGAATTCCGGGATGTCGTGTCGCTCTCCCAGGAATCTCACCACATGGGAGAGACCCTGGTCTCGCACCGCCGCTTCGAGGCGCCCGCGTGCCGGGCCGTCCCCCGCGACCAGGCAGATCGCGCCGGGCGATCGCGCGGAGACGATCTTCATCGCTTCCAGCAGGAGGGAGTACCCCTTCACCGGCTCGTCGATACGTCCCACGCTTCCGATCACCACCACGGCGGCATCCAGGCCGAGCGAGGCGCGCATGGATTCTCGCCGGCTGCGGTCCGCGAAGCGCTCCATCGGAATCCCGTTCGGAATGGCCACCACTTTCTCCGGGGCGAGGCCCACCCGATCCAGGGCGCATCGCCGGACCGCTTCGGAGCAGACCACGATCCGGTCTGCGAGACATGCGGTGCTGCGCTCGAGCAGCCGGTGCGAGAGACTCAGCCAGCCGTCCATTCCGTGGTGGGAGTTCACGATGACTCGCACGCCGGCCCACCGCCCTGCGCCCCTGGCGATCAAGTTGGCCCAGAACAGATGGGAATGGATCAGGTCATAGGCGCCGCGGCGCAGCTCGTTTACCAGGCCCACCGGCGGCACGTATGCCGGGGCCATCCCGGGCGCCGCCTCTGAGCTTCCCGCCGCCCGCATCCCTGGCTCCCCTTCCTTGAGCACCCGAAGCGCCACGTCGAAACCCTCCCGGCGCAGCAGCGGGAGGCTGTCGCGGATCAGCGTCTCGGCGCCTCCGGTCCCCATGCCGACGGAGAGCATCAACAGTCGGGGAGGGCGCTGCTGGGTCATGCCGCCTCTCCCGCCACTTGGTGAAGATAATCCCGAAGCTTCCCCGCCGACGTCTCCCAGCGGTAGTCGCGGGCTTTGCGAATCCCTTCCTCCAGCCTGCGGGCCCGATCCGGAGTGTCCCTCAGCGATGAGGCGATCGTCTCGGCGATCGATTCCGGGTCTTGCGGGTCGGTCCTGAAAGCGGCCTCGCCGCAGACCTCACGGAACACCTCGAGATCGGAAACCACGACGGGAATCCCGCTTGCCATGGCCTCCACGGCTGGAATCCCGAACCCTTCGTAGCGTGAGACGAGGACGAAGAGCTCCGCCCCCGAGTAGAGAGCCGGCAGATCCTCGCGAGGGACGTATCCACACAGGAGGATGTCGTCACGAAAGGGGCTGCGAGAGACGCGCGCGAGGACCCGTGCCGAGTCTCGCCCCCCTTTGCCCGCGAGCAGAAGCTGCAACCGCTCGGGATTGCGCGAGCGAAACCGATCGTAGGCTTCCACCAGGCATCCGAGGTTCTTGCGCGGGTGAAAAGACGCCAAGGCGAGGAGGTACCTACCGGGAAGGCCGTACCGGTCCCGGACCCGCTGCTGTTCCCGGTGCGGCACCGATGCGAAGAACCCCTCGTCCACTCCCGGAGAGATCGTGACCATCCGGCGTGCCACGGAGGGATGCAGCTGGGAGAGATCCTTCCCCGTCGAGTTCGAGACCACCACGATGCCGTGGGCATGCTCCGCGGCCAGCTTGGTCCACCTGCGCTGTCGTAGGCGCTCCAGGGCGGAGTAGCTGGAAGGTGCGTGGTGCCAGGACAGATCGTGCACGGTCGCTACGGTCTTCAACCCGGCCCTGAGGGGAAAGGAAGTGATGGGCGAGTAGAAGAGATCCAGGGACTCACGCGCGAGCGTTCCCGACAACCCCCACGTCCAGGCGCGGCCGTTGGCTTCCACGCAGCGCCATCTCCCTTCGGGAAGGCGCGGCAAAAGCCCCGCTCCACGAAAGAGCAGGATCTCATCCTCGCCTCCGGCGTGGATCAGCCGCCAGAGCAGCTCGTGAAAGTAGGTCTCCACCCCGGTGCGCTCCTCCACGAGAAAACGGGCGTCCATGCCAATCCTCATCGCGTCCGGGCTCCGGTGGCCACGCTCTCCCCCGCCCCTTCGATCCCAAGGAACTCCATCAGGACTGCGAAGCGGGCGGACCAATCGTTGCGGGCCGCGAACTCATTGGCCTCCCCGGGGCGCGGATCCTCCAAGGCGTCGCGCACGGCGGCGACCCATTGGCCATCGCTGCTCGCCAGACGGGCCGGCGAGCCGATGCGGCGGATCTCGTCCAGATCCGAAGCCACCACGGGAAGTCCGGCGGCGCAGTATTCGTAGAGCTTGACCGGGTGGATGGCCCGCGTGAGGGGCGTGTTCAAGAAAGGTATGATCCCCACGTCGCACCCGGCGAGCAGTCCGGGGACGTCCTGGGGCGCCACCGGCCCCCGCAGGCTCACGTTGGAAAGCGCCTTGGCCCACGTGCTCTCCATCCGGACGGGGCCCGCGAGCACGATCTCGGCGTGCGGCATGGCGCGGGCGAGCGCCTCCACTTTGCCTCGATCCAGCCAGCTGTCCAAAGCGCCCACGTAGACGATTCGCGGACCCCGCCGCTGCGGCGGCATGCGCCGGAGGCCAGTGCCGAAGCGGGCGCCATCCACCCCGTTGGGAAGAAGGAGGACCCGCTTGCAGAACTTGGACGCCCTCTCCGCGAGCGAGGCGGCCGTGGCGATCACGACGTCCACCCGTCTCATCGCTTCTTCCTCCAGCTCGGCGTAGCTGCGCGGCGTATCGGGGAATGCGCTGGTCTCATCCGAGAGACGATAGAGGCTCGCGGCGCGGTCGATCCGATCGAGGAGCGGGAGGAAAGGACTTCCCGTGGCCAGCCAGAGGAGATCCACCTTGTCGAACCCTTCCCTCCCCAGGAGAGGGAAAAATGGGGGAATCGTCCCATGCAATGCGTGCCTGTGAAACCAGGCCCGATGCAGGAGGGGGTAGGCGCGATAGGGTACGACGCCCAGCGGAGCGTAGGCGAAGAGGCGACCTCGCCCCGATTCGATTCTCACCCCTCCCCGCCTCCAGCTCTCCCGGCGTCTTGCCACCTCATCGTTCCCGGCGACAAGATTCCAGGGGGCGAGAGGACCGTTGATCCAAGCGACATCCCACCCTTGCGCGAGGAACCGATCGGCGAACGCGCGCCCTCCCACCCGAATCGGGCTCTCCCATGCGTGGTGCTCCCACATGAGGACTCTTCGGTTCAACCTCTCCCCTCCAGCAAGTCCTGAGCGTGCAGCGTCCACAAGGTGGCCGCTTCGATCTCCTCCCAGGAAATCAGGGAAGAGGGCTTTCCTTGCAACGCGGCCTTCAGCTCGCGAATCTCCTGGACGATCCCTTTGTCCATGGTTCGCGAGATCGTCCGGGGTTTTCCTCCTTGATGGATCCGAAGCTCCTCGAAATCCTCCAGGACGAGGGAGGCGCCGCAAGCATGCACCTCGATGCGCTCCTTCCCGAGGGAGGCGTCACCCAGGCTGGTGTAGACGAGCGAACCCGCCGAGCCGTCCGCGAATCGGAGGCTCAAGACAAAGCTGTCCGGGAAGGGGATCGGATCCGCGCCGGGACCGGCCCGCTCGAGCTGGAGCGAGACGATGGGGGATCCGACGAGGAAGGGCGCGAGATCCAGGAAATGACAGCCTTCTCCCACCAGCCGCCCTCCTCCGATCTCCGGTTGCTGAGTCCAGTGATCGGCGGGAAGCCGTCCGGCATTGACCCGCACCTGCACCATGCGCGGTCCCGCAAGCCGGCTCAGCCGCTGCTTCATCTCTCCAATCAAGGGGGCGTAGCGACGGTTGAACCCCACCGCCAGCAAGGCGCCCGAGCGCTCTCTCGCTTCGCGGATCCGGTCCAGCTCCCCCCGGGTCAGGCATAACGGTTTCTCCACGAAGACCGATTTCCCCGCGAGCAGCGCCTGCTCCACTTGTTGCCCGTGCAGGTGATGCCGGGTGCCGATGACCACGAGGCGGAGGATGGGATCCGACAGGATCTCCTCCAGGTCGGTGGAGGCCACCGAGGCGCCCAGAGCCTCCGCGGCCGATCGCGCGCTCCCGCCACTTCCCGACACGACCGCTTCGATTTCCCCGACCTTTTCGCGCCGGAACTCCGGAAGGAATCTTTCTCGCATGAAGCTTCCCGGGCCCACCACCGCCGCCTTCACCGCGCCACTGGAGAGCGGCTTGGGAGACGACAGACGCACGCTGCGGGCGAGCCGCCGGGGATCCTCCCCGGTCTTCGCGGGGAACGAAAGAAGCACGGCGGGCCTGCGCAGGGATCCCTTCAGGCTGGCATAGGCCGCTTGCGCCTGCGCGACCGGGAAGATTCTTTCGATCAGGGGCTCCACGCGCACCTTGTCGCTCGCAAGCAGCTCGAGAAAGGCGGACAGGTTCCTCCCCTCGGTCCAGCGAACGTAGGGAAGGGGGTAGTCCAGGCCCGACTCCTCGTAGGTGGGGTCGTAGCGTCCCGGTCCGTAGGAGGTGGAGATCAGGAGATCCAGCTCCTTCTCGTACATCCGGGACCTGTCCACGCGCATGCCGACGTCCCCCACCACCACCACCTTCCCCTTCCGGCGCGCCAGGTCCATCGCCAGGGCGAGTGGCTCGTCGCTGGGCGTGGCGGCGAAGATCAGCACCGCATCAACCCCGGCGCCGGCCGTGAAAGCCCGCGTCTCGGCCGCCGCGTCGACCTCTCCCAGCCGACGGGCGTTGCCGAGGCCGAGAGCTCCTGCCAATTCCACGCGCCCCGGATCGGGATCGAAGGCGATCACGCCACACCCTGCCGCGCGGGCGACCTGCGCCCCCAGCAGGCCCACCAGCCCCAGTCCCACCACCGCGATGCTCTCGCCGAGGCCCGCGCCCGTGCGGCGAAAACCGTGCAGCGCGATCGCCCCCAGCGTCGAGAAGGCCGCCTGCTCGAAAGAGACGCCATCGGGGATGCGGGCCAGGAGGTTCTCGGGCACGGAGATCACCTCGGCGTGATGAGCGAACTGAGAACCCGCGCACGCCACCCGCGTCCCGATGGGAAAGGACACCGCCTCGCCTTGGGCGACGACGATGCCGGCCGCCGAATACCCGATCTCCTGGAGCGCGCTTCCGGCGGGCGGAGCTCCCAGGCGCCGCAGGATGCCTGC
>DASYRY010000413.1:0-3091 GCA_036004025.1 Candidatus Polarisedimenticolia bacterium
CGATGACCAGCGACTTACCCAACGTTGCCTCTCCTTGTCCGGACGAAGCGGCATCCCGCAAGCTGCTTCACGCGCTCGTCCATCTCCAGCTTCAACAGCGCCGCCAGAAGCGGCCCCGCTCCTATTTCCGTCACGCGCGCCAGATCCTCCAGCGCCACCGGCTCCGCCAGAGGAAGATGGCGGAGGATATGCTCCTCTTCCTCGCTCCCTGCCCGTGCCTCGGCAGGCTCGCCGGAAGCTTCCGGCGGCAGAATCACTTCCGGGATTTCCTCCAGCACGTCGCGTCCGCACATCACCAGCTTCGCTCCTTGCTGGATCAAGAGGTTCGAGCCTCGCGCCGTGGTCACGGTGGCGTTTCCCGGGACCGCGAAGACGTCGCGTCCTTGCTCGAGCGCCATCCTCGCCGTGATCAGCGATCCGCTGCGGGGAGCTGCCTCGACCACCAAGGTACCTCTCGCCACACCGCTGATCAACCGATTGCGCACCGGAAAATTTCCGGCCAGCGGCGCCGTGCCCAATGGAAACTCGCTCAATACCGCGCCAGCATTGGAGATGCGCTCCGCGAGCCTGGCGCTCTCACGCGGGTAAATCCGGTCGAGGCCCGAGCCCAGAAAAGCGAGCGTGCGGCCTCCCGCCTCCAGCGCGCCCCGATGGGCGGCTTCGTCGATGCCGCGCGCCAGCCCGCTGACCACCGTCACCCCCGCGGCGGCGATTTCGGATGCGAGCCGCCCCGCCATCTCCAATCCATAAGGAGTGGCGCGACGCGAGCCGACCACCGCGACCGCGGGGTCGTCCGCTTCCCGGAGATCTCCCCTCATATAGATGAGGGGAGGAGGATCCGGAAGCTGGAAAAGTATCCCGGGAAAGCCGGGGTCGTCCCGAAGCAAGATCCGGATGGAAAGCCGCCGGGCGCGTCGCACCTCGGCGGCGGCCGCCTCGAGGAGTCGATGATCCCCGAGTCTCCGAACCAGCCGCGGTGTGACGCCGCGCACTTCCGCAAGCGCTGGGCCCTTCGCCGCGAGGATCGCGTCGGGCCGGCCGAATCGCTCCAGCAGGTTCTGCAGGACCAGAGCGTTGGGGGCCAGCGCCAGATTCAGCGCGACCCAGGTGAGCTGTTCATCTCCCAAACGGTGTGCCCTCCGTCTGGGCGCGGAAGCGCGGGATAAAATATAGAAAGCGTCCAACCCTTGTCAAGAAAGCATCTCTGGCGCGTGGTCCCATCGCGGCCCCGCCGGAGCCGCGCCGGGCGCGAATTTCGGCACCGTTTCGTGTACGGATTTCGCACTCGGAAAGCCCGAAACCCGTTGAGCAGGTTGCATTAACGGCGCGGATCCTTATATTTGTCCTTCGGATGCGGCAGGCCCCCCTGTTAGATTCCCGCCGCCCTGCGCTTCGACGCACCCTGACGCCTGCCGGAATGTCCCGGCAGCGGAGCTGAGCCTTGTAGAGGAGAGGGATGTTCCGATCGGCACCGCGGGGAAGAATGCCTTTCATCCTCTCGATTCTCTTTTCGCTCGTCGCGCTTCCCGCGGCCCGTCCGGGCCCGGAGGAGACACCCGCTCCCCGTCCATCCCAGGAAGAGACCCTCTACCGTCGGGCGCTGGAGGTTTATCGCGCCGGACGATTCTCCGAAGCCGCCGCCTTGCTGGAGAAAGGCTTGAGCCGGTATCCGAAGAACGCGGGGCTCGCGACGCTTCTGGGCTGGTCGAGGCTGCGGATGTCCGAGCTGGCCCAGGCCCGGCTCGCCTTCGACGGCGCCGCGCGGCTCGATCCGA
The DNA here is from genome assembly GCA_036004025.1 of Candidatus Polarisedimenticolia bacterium. Taxonomy (GTDB): domain Bacteria; phylum Acidobacteriota; class Polarisedimenticolia; order Gp22-AA2; family AA152; genus AA152. Next base: position 1,776 of record DASYRY010000413.1, read on the forward strand.
AAAGTGCGGAGGCGCACACCGGTCTCGGCTACGTCTCGTTGCGCCAGAAGCGATCCGAGGAAGCCGCGGAGCACTTCGTGCAGGCGACCCGGCTCGATCCGAAAAGCGCGGAGGCATGGAAAGGTCTCGGCATCGCCCGCCGTAATCAGGAGGACCAGGTGGCGGCGCACGATGCGCTGGCTCGTGCTTGCGCGCTCGACCCGCGCGACGCTGAGACCAAACAGCTCCTCGAGCAGGTGACAGGGGAACCCGCCGTGGCGAACGAAAGACGCCACCGGGAGCCGGAGCCCGAGACCGGGGCGATGCGCCTCGTGTCCCGGACGGGCCGCGGAAAGCTCGAAGTCGAGATCGGCGGGCAGTTCCGCCCGCTGTTCATCAAAGGAATCAACCTGGGGACCGCCCTGCCGGGAAAGTTCCCGGCGGAGTTTCCCGACGATCCGATCCTGTACCGCCGGTGGTTCGACCAGATGGGAGAGATGGGCGCCAACGTGGTGCGTCTCTACACCCTCCATCCTCCCTCTCTCTACCGGGCCCTCCAGGAGCACAACAAGGAAAGACCGGACCAGAAGCTCTGGCTCGTGCAGGGCGTCTGGACCGAGCTGCCCGAGGACGACGACTACGATTCCGCCGCTTTCATGCAGGGCTTCCAAGACGAGATCGTCCGCGTGATCGACGCCGTGCACGGAAACCTCCAGACGCCGGCCCGCCCCGGGCACGCGCATGGCGATTACGACGCCGATCTTTCCTCGGATCTGCTCGCCTTCCTCCTCGGACGCGAATGGGAGCCCTTCTCGGTCGTCGCTTACGAAAGGAAGAAGCCCGGCATCCATGCTTACGATGGGGATTACGTGAGGGCGGAAGGCGCCCGGCCTTTTGAAGCCTGGCTGGCTCACATCTGCGACCTCGCCGCGGCTCACGAGACGAGACAGTACCGCTGGCAGCATCCGGTCGGCTACGTCTCGTGGCCCACCCTCGATCCGCTGCATCACCCGACCGAGGCGACGGCCGCCGAGGAAACGGCGATCCGGCGGAAGCGAGGGGAGAAGATGGCGGAGCCGATCCTCGAGTACGACAACGACGCGGTGGACATCGATGCGCTGCACATCGCGGCGACGGCTCGATTCCGCGCCGGATTCTTCGCCTCCTATCATGCCTATCCCTACTATCCGGAGTTCATGGTCCTCGACCCGGGCTACTCGCGGACCAAGGACTCGGACGGGCCGAGCAACTACGTCGGATACCTGCGGGACCTCAAGGCGCATCACGGCGACCAGCCGGTGATCATCGCCGAGTTCGGAGTGCCCAGCTCGCGCGGC
>DASYRY010000414.1:0-1543 GCA_036004025.1 Candidatus Polarisedimenticolia bacterium
ATGTTCGGCTTCGACGGCGACGATGCCACCGTGTTCAAGGAAACGTCGCGCTTCAACATCAACGCGGACTACGATGCCTGCGCATACTCGGTCCTCACGCCCTATCCGGGTACCTTGACTTGGTACGAGCTGAAGAAGGCCGACCGCATCGTCTCCTATGACTGGGAGAAGTACGATCAGGGCAATGTCGTGTATCGGCCCGCGCGCGTGACGGGAGACCAGTTGCGGCTCGGCCAGACGGAGGCCTACGAGACGTTCTACTCGCCGGCGTCCATGGCGCGACGCTTCCCGCTTCTTGGCTCGCGCCGGAGGATCCAGTGGGCCATCTACAACCTGTTTATGAAGAAGGGCGCCGCCACGGATCGCAAGGACGCGGTCGCCGCGCCGACGGCGGCGTCCGAGATGGTGCCCATGCCGCCCATCCTTCCCCTCAAGCGGGAGTGGCGCGAGGCCGTTCTGGAGGCGACGGAAAAGTCCTCGAGACCCGCGTGACCTCCTCGCTGGAGCTCCTCGATCCGGCCTGGCACAAGCAATCGCCCTCCGAAGCCCTGGTTCGTACTACCGATCCGTCTGGGGTCCAAGTGCATCCATAACACGAACTCGGAAAAAGTTCGTGTTACCGATCTACTTGGGGAGCCAAACGTCTCCCTCCCTCGAACCGGCGGGTCGCCGAGCCCCGGAGAGCCACCGGAGAGTTCTCGCGCTTTCCGCAGTGGTTCGGGAGGGAAGGGGAGAGAGTCAGATCGCCTTCCGTACCGTGGGCCAGGCCCGTGAATCGCGAGTAGAATAGGCCGGCTCCAAGGAACCGGACGACCCTATGCTTCATCCATGCTTGCGGTCCCTACTGGCAGGCGCGGTGGCTCTCGTCGCGAGCGCGATGCCTCCCCCGTTCCGGGCGGCCGCGCCGCAGACTCCTGCATCGCGCGTTGATTTCGGGAAGGTTTTCTACGCCTCTCCGACTGCGGCGAAGGAAGCCGAGATGACCCTGAAGCAACATCTCGCGAGTCTCGAATCGCTCAAAGGCCGGCTGTCCCGCTCGGAGGAGACGCTCCTCGAGGCCCTGCGTCTTCGAACCCGGATCCTGGGCGAATACGAGAAGCTGGATGCTTATCTCTATCTTTCGTGGGCCCGCAACATGAAGGATTCGATGCTTTTGGAGAGGGAGCAGCACCTTTCCGCGGACGTGGAGGCACGCCTGAGTTTCATGGCTGGCGAGATAGCCTCCATTCCGGAGGATCGCCTGACGACCCTGAAGAGGAATGCACCTTCCCTGTCGGACTACGCCTTCGTCCTCGCCCGCAGCCGCCGTCTGGCGCCGCATCGCGCCTCGAGCGAAACCGAGGCGACGCTGGCCGCCCTCGCTCCGGAGCTTTCGGGATGGCAGGATTCGCTTTACGAGGAGATTCTGAGCAGAACGACCTTCGAGCCGGTGAACCTGGGCGACGTGCGGCTGGATCCTCATCGAGATCGCGCCAGACTGCTCTCCAATCCCAGCGGGTCGATCCGAGAGCAGGGATTCAAGCATCTCTACGCGGGGCTGGAG
>DASYRY010000415.1:0-4927 GCA_036004025.1 Candidatus Polarisedimenticolia bacterium
TGCGTGATGACCCGATCCGGCCCGCAGCCCGTCGGGTTCCGGGACAGCCCCATCGACTATGATCACTACATCGAAAAGCAGCTGGCCCCGGTGGCCGACGCGCTGCTCTTTCATCTGGGAACCTCCTTCGACGCGGTCCTCGGCGGCGAGCGGCAGCTCGATCTCTTCTAGCTCGGCCCTTGAATTCTCGCGACGAGAGTAGAATGTTCTCCCTTGCGTGGAGAGGGGAGATCCCGCATGCGATTGTCCAACCTGCCGCTCGTCGCCTACCTCCGGAAAATCCGGCCCGGGGAAAAGCGGTTCCTGGCCATCGTGCCGCTCACGGGATTGGCCACGGGACTGGCCGCGGTGGGGATGGTCCGCCTCATGGCGTTGGTCCAGAGGCTCTTCTGGGGAGGCGGCCGAGATCTCCTGCAGTGGGCCCAGAGCGCCAGCCCCGGTCATCGCGTCGCGGCGCTGACGCTCGGCGGGCTCGTGGTAGGCCTCATCAGCGTCGCCGCCGGGAAATCGGTGCGGGGGCACGGCACGACCGGTATCATCGAGGCGGTTACCAAGTCCCGCGGCTATATCTCGGTCAACCGGACGTTGAAAATGGCGGCGGCCACGATCGTGACCGTCGGCTGCGGCGGCTCCCTGGGTCGCGAAGGGCTCCTGATCCGCACCGGCGCGGCGCTGGGGTCGCTCCTGGGGCGGCGATCCCTTATCACCGGAAACCGCCTGAACATCCTGGTCGGATGCGGAACCGCCGCGGGAATCGCCGCCGCCTACAACGCCCCCATCGGCGGCGCCCTCTTCGCCCTCGAGGTGGTGCTCGGCAATTTTGCGCTGGAGAGCTTCGGACCCATCGTCGTGGCCTCCGCGATGGGGACCGTCGTCTCACGCGGGTTTCTCGGGAACTACCGCGCCTACAACCCTCCCCATCTCGAGATGGTCGTATCGGGGTGGGAGCTGGGGCACTACATCCTGATGGGAATCCTCGTGGGGCTCGCCTCCGCCTTTTTCATCCTGGCCATGCGCGCCGGCGAGAAGGGGTTCGACAGGATCCCGATTCCTGTCTGGGCCAAGCCGGTCCTGGGCTTCGGCCTAGTCGGGATCATCGGCATCTGGGTGCCGCACGTGTTCGGCAATGGGTATGACACCGTCAACCTAGTTCTCAGAGAGGAGCTGCATCCGGAGCTGATCCTCCTGCTGCCGTTTCTCAAGGTGATCGCGACCGCGCTCACGCTGGGATCGGGCGGCACCGGGGGGCTTTTCACTCCCACCCTGTTCGTCGGCTCGGTGCTCGGCTCGACCTACGGCTCCTGGTGCCAGCACGTCTTCCCGAATCTCACGGCAAGCCCGGGCGCTTACGCTCTGGTGGGAATGGGAGGCATCATCGCCGGGACGACTCAGGCGCCGCTCACGGCCATCCTGACGATCTTCGAGCTGACCGGAGACTACGACACGATCCTTCCCCTGATGATCTGCTGCACCGTCTCGCTCCTGGTGAGCCGCCTCGTCCACCCGCACTCCATCTACACGCTCCCGCTCCTGGAGCGCGGCGTGCGGCTGGGGGGCCGGACCGAGCAGCTCGTGCTCGACACCATCGAGGTGCGGGACGTGATGCGACAGGGAGCCGCGCCGGTGCTCGATACCGAGGCTCTCGAGGTCGTCGTCAAGCGCCTTCTCAACGAGGGCCGGAAGGAGCTGTTCGTCGTGGATGAGGCCGGCCGGTTCCGTGGCTCGATCACGCTGGCCGACTTGACCGAGTACCTGGGGCGTCCCGAAGCGCTGCAGCAGGTCAAGGCCGGAGAGGTCATCTACCCGGATGTTCCGATGCTGCAGCTCTCCGACCGCCTCACCGATGCCATCAGCCACTGGTCCCAGGTGAGCCGCGATCGGCTTCCCGTGGTGGACGGCCTGGAAACCCGGCGCTACGTCGGAGAGCTCTCCGCCGGAGACATCATCTTCCTTTACAGCCAGGAGGTGCTGGGCCGCGAGACGCGCCTGGCGCGATTCGACCGCCCGATCGAGGGGGGACGGCCGGAGACCACCTACGTCGAGCTTCCCAAGGAATACGTCGTGGCCCAGGTAAGGCTTCCCGAAACGTTCCGCGGAGCGACGCTGCGGAACCTGGACGCGCGCCGCCGGTTCGGGGTCAACGTGATCGAAGTGAAGCGTCGCCTCGGGAACGACGACGAGCATAGGATCATTCCGGGACCCGACACGGAGCTGCGCGCCGGGGATGGCCTGATCGTCGTGGGGCGTCCCTCCGACATCGCCAACATGGCCGACCCCAAGCGCTTCACCGACGTCTCTGAGCTCCCGCTCCCCTCTTCCGTTCCCGAGGAAGCCGCCCATACCGACAGAACCTGAAGGAGTCACGCCATGAAACGGCGCTTCAGAGACCTGACGGCCCCCGAGGTGATCGCGCTGGCGATCTCGCTGGAAGAGGAGGATAGCCGGATCCTCCAGGAATTCGCCCGTCTTCTCCGCCCGAACTATCCCAAGGCGGCCGCCGGGCTGGACGCGATGCGCGAGGAGGAGGACTCGCACCGGCACCGGCTCGTGGAGCTGTTCCGGAAGAAATTCGGCGAGGAGATCCCTCTCATCCGCCCGCAGGACGTGAAAGGATTCGTCCACCGTGATCCTCTCCCGATCTGGCGAACCATGGGGATCGACGAAGTGCGCCGGAGGGTGGCCCTCCTAGAGCTGGAGACCGAGCGCTTCTACAGCCATGCCGCGCGCCAGACCACCGACGCGGAGCTGCGCCAGCTCCTCGGCGATCTCGCCGAAGAGGAGCGCAAGCACGAGCAGGTCTCGGCGCTGATGGATCCGGCGCACCAGGAGGCCTCGGAACGGGCCGAGGAGTCACGGATCGCACGCCAGCTCTTCGTCCTTCAGGTGGTGCAGCCCGGCCTCGCGGGCTTGATGGACGGCTCGGTCTCGACCCTCGCACCTCTCTTCGCCGCCGCGTTCGCCACCCGCGACACTTGGCAGACATTTCTGGTCGGCATGGCCGCTTCAGTGGGCGCCGGTATCAGCATGGGCTTCGCCGAGGCGCTTTCCGACGATGGGAGCCTCACGGGGCGAGGCCGGCCTCTGTTGCGCGGGGTGATCTGCGGCTTCATGACCTTCCTGGGAGGCGTCGGCCACGCGCTGCCCTACTTGATTCCGCACTTCCTGACGGCCACGCTCGTGGCCACGGGAGTGGTGGCCTTCGAGCTGGCGGCCATCGCCTGGATCCGGAATCGATACATGGACACACCGTTCATCTCAGCGACCCTTCAAGTAGTGGTGGGAGGCGTGATGGTGTTTCTCGCCGGGATCCTGATCGGGAATTCGTAGCCAAAGTGGGAGGGCCCTTGCGCGCCCCCAACCTGTGCTGGATGCTGGCAACTCTGGCTTGCTGCACGCTCGTAAGCCGGGACGGGGCATCCTCGGAACTCTGCGCGGGAGTCACGCCCGCCGCCGGCACCGCTCTAAGGTCCGAGCGAATCGTCTCGGGGCTCTCGCGGCCTCTGTTCGTCACGGCACCGCCCGGAGACGTCGCCCGCCTCTTCATCCTTGAGCAGGACGGCCGGGTGCGGATCCTTAAAGGGGGATCGCTCCTCCCGCGCCCCTTTCTGGATCTGGGGTCCTTGACCCGCTCTCCGGGCTCCGGCGGCGGATGGGAGGAAGGGCTTCTCGGCATGGCGTTCCACCCCTCCTATGCGGAGAGCGGGACCTTCTTCCTCTATCACACCGATTCCACCGGCAGGAACAATCTCATCGTGCGCTACGCCCGCTCCGCTTTGGATCCGGACAGGGCAGACCCATCCACGCGCCGGGTGATCGTCACGATCCCGCACACACGACACGCGAACCACAACGGCGGGATGATCGCGTTCGCCCCGGACGACCGCCGGCTCTATGCCGGCACAGGGGACGGCGGGGGTGCCTGCGACCCCCGATGACCATTCCCAGGACCCGGCGTCCTTGCTCGGAAAGCTCCTCAGGATCGACGTGGATGCGCAGCCCCCCAGCGTCGAGGTCTGGGCCCTGGGCCTGCGCAATCCCTGGAGGTTCGCGTTCGACCGGGCCCAATCGGACCTCTACATCGCCGACGTCGGTCAGGACAAGTGGGAGGAAGTGGACTACTGGCCCGCTCCTTGCCGGAAGGGAGCCAATTTCGGCTGGGATCTCTACGAGGGAGCGCATTGTCCGAACCCTTCGTGCTCCGGGCGAAAGCCGTGCGGCGGGATCCGGGCCTTGATGCCGATCCTGGAGTATTCGCACCAGGGCGGCGCCTGCTCAATCACGGGGGGCCCGGTGTATCGCGGCTGCAAGATGCCCGATCTACGCGGCACCTACTTCTACGCCGATTTCTGCTCGAGCTTCATCCGCTCCTTTCGGGTCCGAAACGGCGAGGCCATCGAGAAGAAAGACCGGACACGGGAGCTCGCCCCTGGCGGAGGCTTGCGCATCGACGCCATCACTTCCTTCGGCGAGGATGCCCACGGGGAGGTTTACGTCATCGATCAGGACGGAGAAATCTTCAAGATCGTTCCGGCGCCCGCGGTCACTCCTGCCTCCTCTCCTTGAAGCCCGCTTTTTGCCCTTCTTGCTTCTCGGCGCTAAGCTGGCGCTCGTTCTTATCAGGGGCGCGCATGAAGCGTACCTTCTTCATCTGGGTGCCGGTCGCGTTCGGGATCTTTTCGACGGAGTCGTCATTACGAGCCGCGCTGTGTGACGGTATCTCCATCGCCGCGGCTTCTCCGCTCACGACGGTAAGAGTTCCCGGCACCTACGTGCGTCCGCTCCTGGTCGTCGCGCCCCCGGGGGACACGCAGCGCATTTTTATCGTCGAGCAGGACGGAACCATCCGCATCGTCAAGAACGGCGTTCTTCTGGCGGCTCCCTTTCTCAACGTCTCTTCGATCACGCGGTCCCCGGCCGACGGAGGAAA
>DASYRY010000416.1:0-2133 GCA_036004025.1 Candidatus Polarisedimenticolia bacterium
GGCCGCTCGGTGCAGGCTGGCTGCCGTCCGGCGTCCCGTCTACTACTTCGGCGCCAGGCGAGCGCACCCGGCCATCGCCCCCATGATCGACCGTGCCGCCTTTCTCGGCGCCTGTGACGGAGTGGCCGCAATCAAGAGCGCGGAGACGATCGGGATCGCTCCGGTGGGGACCATGGCCCACGCTCTGATCCTGATCCTGGGCGAGGAGCGCGCTTGGCGGGGGTTCGACCGCGTCATCGACAGCCGGGTCCCGCGCGTGGCGCTGGTCGATACGTTCCAGGACGAGAAGTTCGGGGCGGTCGCTGCGGCGCTGACCCTGGGAAAGCACCTCGCCGCGGTCCGCCTCGACACGCCGTCCAGCCGCCGGGGAGACTTCCCCGCCATCCTCCGGGAGGTCCGCTGGGAACTGGACGAGCGAGGGTTCTCCGACGTCCAGATCTTCGTCTCCGGAGGGATCGACGAGCGCCGCATCCTCGAGCTGAATCTGTTCGCCGACGCCTACGGGGTCGGAACGGCGATCAGCAATGCCCCGGTGGTCGACTTCGCCCTCGACATCGTGGAAGTCGATGGGAAACCGCGGGCGAAGCGGGGAAAGTTGTCGGGCCGCAAGCACTTATGGGAGTGCCCCGAGTGCGGGAATCGCGGGGTGTCTCCATGGTCGGCGCGGCTCGGCCACTGCCCCCGTTGTGGCCACCGGGTGCACGAGCTGCTGGAAAGCTGGATCTCCAAGGGAAGGCGCAAGCGCGGCTATCCTTCCCCGCACGAGATCCGGGAGCGGACGCTGGAACAGATCACCGCGGCGCCGGACCCGTTCGGTCGGCAGAAGCTCTAAGCAGAAGCTCTAAGAGGAGGAGAGATGGAGTTCCCCGAAGAAGTGAAGTACACGGAGCAACACGAATGGGTTCGGATGGACGGGAGCCGAGCGACGGTCGGGATCACCGACTACGCCCAGGATGCCCTGGGGGACGTCGTCTACGTCGACATCCCGGAGGTCGGGACCGAGGTCAAGGCAGGCGAGCCGTTCGGAGAGGTCGAGTCGACGAAGTCGGTCTCCGATGTCTACGCGCCCGTGAGCGGCACGGTCAGCGAGCGAAACTCGGCCCTCGTCGAAGCTCCCGAGTTGGTGAACGAAGATCCGTACGGCGACGGATGGATGATCGTGATCGAGGTGTTGGATCCGTCCGAGACGGAAGGTCTGCTCGATGCTGCGTCGTACCGCTCGTTCACGGAGAGGGAATCGGGCGAGACGGAGTGATCGCGCGCCTCTCACGGGCTCCTTCCTGCGGCTCAGATTGAATCGACCCTCGACCTCACCTACCTGTATCTCTTGACCCTCCCTTCAAGCTTGAGGTACATTGCAACATCCTCTCAAGTATCGACCTCCGAAACAGGGAGAGGTTCACCGGAGGAAGAGAGTGCTCTGTACCAGGTGTGGACATGAAAACCCCGCGGACGCGCACTTCTGCGCCAACTGTGGGACTGCCCTGCAGGAGGAGACCACGGTCAGCTTCAGCCCGATCGAACTTGAAGAGGAAGGTGCGGAAGAGGCTGGCCTTCCACAGAGCGAGCTGGAGGCCGGACAGGCTCTCCTTGTGGTGAAGCGTGGGCCGAACGCAGGCTCGAGGTTCCTCATCGACAAGGACGTGACGACGGCGGGGCGACATCCCGAGAGCGACATCTTCCTGGACGATGTCACGGTCTCCCGCCGCCATGCCGAGTTCAGGCGCAAGGATGGACAGTTCCACATCCATGATGTCGGCAGCCTCAACGGCACGTATGTCAACCGGCAGCGAGTCGACGAGACGTTGCTCGTGAACGGAGACGAGCTACAGATCGGGAAGTTCAAGCTGACGTTCTACGCGGGGGAGTAGAAAGTGGCGACGCGCAACTACCTGTCCATCGGGGAGATCTTGGTCACGCTCAAGACCGAGTACCCGGACATCACCATCTCCAAGATCCGATTCCTGGAGGGCGAGGGCCTGATCGATCCGGAACGCACCCCGTCCGGCTATCGCAAGTTCTACGACAAGGACATCCAGCGGCTTCGGACCATCCTTCGGATGCAGCGGGACGAGTACCTGCCTCTGAAGGTGATCAAGGAGCGCTTGCAGCAGAAGGACGAGGAGCCGGGCT
>DASYRY010000417.1:0-1625 GCA_036004025.1 Candidatus Polarisedimenticolia bacterium
GGAGACGGAGCGGGACGTGTCGGTGGAGCTGCACGGAGCCATGGAGAAATCACGCCTTTTCGAAGAGGTGTTCGGCAAGGAGATTCAATTCAAATCCCTCCCCTCCCGGAAGACCGGCCGCACCCTTGCTTCGGTCCCGGCGAGCCCCTCTCCCCGGCGCAAAACCGCCTGAGCCTTCGGACCTCTGGGTCCCCGGGCCATCACGGCTCGGTGGCATCCCCGGGAACAGCATTCCCTTCGCCGCCGCGACGGGCAAAGTGTCGGGCGATCGCATCGGTGAAATCTTCCAGCGTGCTGCGTGCGGAGACGACGTCGGGAGAGAGACCCCGCGAGCACGCCTCTTCCGCCGTGATCCTCCCGAAGCAGGCGACGGCGATTCCTCGCATCCGGGAAGGAAGATCGGAATCTTCCGCCAGCTCCACGAAATGCCGGACGGTGGAAGCCGAGGTGAAGGTGACGGCATCCACCGCGCGCGAGCCCAAGGCAGCCTGCAAGGGACTGCGGCTTTCCGTCACGGGAACTGTGCGATAGACCGGCGCGAGGGTGATCCGCGCTCCGCGCCGCTCGAGCTCGTCGACCAGGAGCTCGCGTGCCTCCTGAGCGCGAGGGAAGAGGATTTCGACGCCCCTCACTCTCTCGGCCGGAAGCATTTCGAGCAGCCCCTCGGCCTGGTACGATTGCGCCACCCACCTGACGCCGTGGCCGTGCTTTTCGACGGCCCGAGCGGTCTTCGGTCCCACGACCGCCACCGACAGAGAAGCGAGGATTCCTCCGCCGCCCGAAATCTTCAGGAATCTGTCGAAGAATCGATCCACGGCGGTCGCGCTGGTGAACAGGAGAATCTGGAATTCATCGAGGCGGCGAAGCGCCTGGTCCAGCGCATCCCACGACTCGGGATCCTCGAAACGGATGAGGGGGATCCGCAGGACACGGGCCCCGCGCTCCTCCAGGATTGCGGCGAATTCAGCCCCTTTCTCCGCCGCGCGCGTCACCAGGATGCGGCGCCTCTCGAGAGGCCTCGGGTGGGCCTCGCTCACCCGAGGATCTCCCCTGCTCCTGCGGCGAGAATCCGGCGGCCGAGCTCGGCGCCGATCGCTTCGGGATGCGCCGACGAGCCCTGGATGCGGTCCCGCACCACTCGAGACCCATCCTGGGCCACCACGACTCCTTCGAGATCGAGGGACTCTCCCTTGGCCCTCCCCACGCACCCCACCGGCATCTGGCAGCCTCCCCCCAGAGCACCAAGAAACGCCCGCTCCGCGCGCACTTCGAGGGCGGTCGCGGCGTCCTCCACGGCCCGATGGAGAATCTCTCCCCATTGCGAATCTTGCTCCCGGATCTCCAGCGCCAGGGCTCCCTGTCCCGGCGCGGGAAGCATCAGCTCGAAGGGAATCGGCTGGTGATGCTCCGACGCGGCTCCGATCCGGTTCAGGCCCGCCGCCGCGAGAACCAGAGCATCCACGGCTCCCTCCTCGAGCTTCCTCAGCCTCGTATCGACGTTTCCCCGGATCGGCTCGAATCGCAAGTCGCGACGTATCGACCGGATCTGTCCCACCCGCCGGGGACTGCCCGTTCCGACTCTCGCCCCCGTCTCCAAATCCTGAAGCCTTTTCCCTTCACGGGTC
>DASYRY010000418.1:0-7132 GCA_036004025.1 Candidatus Polarisedimenticolia bacterium
CCACAGCCCAGACGTATCGGAGGCCTCGTGGGAAGTCAGCCTCGACAGGTTCCTGCCATCGGTGTCGACGAGGTAGAGATCGCTCCTTCGCTTGTTCCCGGGCAGATCGAGCACGCTCACCGTGAACACCACGTGGCGGCCGTCGGGCGAGATCCTGGGATCGGAGATCCGGTCCATGGCGATCATGTCGTGCACGGAGAAAGGATGGGTCTCGGCGGCCCCGGTCGTGCGGATCGCGGCGGCGGCCACGAGGAAAGCGAAAAGCGACGCCAGACGGCGCATGGGTTCCTCCCAAGCGAGCAAGATGACGGGGGTGGTTCAGGCAGCAAAGGATAGGCGCGGGGCGTCCGCCCAGTCAACAGGGATAGAATAGGAGGGCAAGGAGGCTCTCATGGAGATGGTCCGCCACTGCGCTCATTGCGATACCGACTACCGGCCGGAGATCCTGACATGCGCCGAATGCGGCGGGAAGCTCGAGCTGCGGCAGGAGGGGTCCGAGCTGCCTCCTCCGCCTGATCGCTCCGAGCCTCCTCCGGGCGATTATCGCTCCCTCTACTACAGCGGAGAGGTCGGCGATCTGGAGCCGCTCGCCGAGGCCCTCACCCAATCCCTCATTCCTTATCGCGTGGACGCCGTGGACGACACGAGGGTCCCGCTCTCCCCGCACAACCGCTTCTACCTCAAAGTCCGCGACCAGGAGCGCGAGCAGGCGAGACAGCTGCTCGAATCGCTTCCGGGCGCCATGGACTTGGGGATCGTCGATCATCTGGCCGACCGGAGCTTCGACCCGGCGAAGGGGTATCAAAACTGTCCGGCCTGCTCCGTCACGCTCCCGCCGGGCGCTCTGCAATGCCCCGAATGCGGACTCTCCCTCAGCGGCAGTCTCGAGCCGCTGGTCTGCTCGTCCTGCGGGTGGGAGGTCTCCTCCGCCGATACCGCATGCCCGAAATGCGGCGCGGCTCTCGAGGATTGAGCGGTGGGGCCGCGCTCCGGGAAACCGGGTCAGGTCAGGTATTTGACGAACACCACTTCGTTGCGCTCTTCGTTGTAGATCAGCTCGTCCACCTTGGCGCGCGCCATCAGGATGCCGAACCCGCCGGGACGGATTCCCTTTTCCATGCGCACCTGCATGTGCTCCAGGGGGCTGCTCCCCTCCGGCTGGCCGACCGCGGCGTGCTTCAGGTCCTCGAAGCTGAAGCCGGGCCCTGGATCCGCGATCCGGTAGAGCAGCATCTTCTGGGCGCGCACGTAGGCGATCCGCACCTTGCGGTTCGGATCCAGCAGGCCGCCCCACTCGATGGCGTTGAGCAGCAGCTCGCGGAACGCGTATCCCACCGACTCGCGCACTTCGGGATCCAGGTCGGCGTCGAGATGTCCCATGAAGCCCTCGATCCGCGCCGCCGCTTCCCGGGTACAGGGAACCAGCAGCTCCAGCCAGTCGGGTCGCGCGGAGAGGACCTCGATCGGCAGGTGGGAAGGGGTGTGCGAGGCCATGTCGTGAAGAAGCTCCACCAGCGCCTTGGGCTCCACCGGCTTGGTGATGTACTGATACGCCTGCTCGCGCACCGCGCGCAGGAGCGTCTCGGGCGTGTTGTCGGAAGTCATCACCACGACGCGGGGCCGGGAGGGGGAATTCCTGAGATGGGCGAGCACCTCGAGGCCGTTCATCCGCGGCATCCAGATGTCCAGCAGCATCAGGTCGAAGGGCCTTTTCTTCAGCTTGGCCAGCGCTTCGGCTCCATCCTTCGCGGTGGTGACCGCGAAGCTGGCGGCCCGCAGGCGCTCCCGAAGCAGCATGCGGGTCGGACGATCGTCCTCGGCGACCAGTATCGTGCTCATGGCTGAACCCTCCCGCGTGGCTTCGTCTTGGTCTGCGCTCGAGGCGATAGGGCGTCGAGAGATCGGTCGAGCCGGCGGATTTCGCGCTCCAGCGTGCGATAGGCGGGTCGGGCGCGCTTCAGATCTCCTTCCCTCGCCAGGGTCTCGAGCTTCAAGGCGGCTCCCGAGGCAAGCGGTCCGGCGAGCGTGGCGGCCGCGCCTTTCAGCGCGTGAGCTCGATCCCTCAGCGCCGTCGCATTCTTGTGGGAGAGCGCCCTACGGATCTCCTGCAGGGTGGCGGGATAATCGGACCGGAAAGCCCGGATCATCCTCTTGAGCAGGCTCAGGTCTCCTTCGACTCGCCCGAGCAACGCGGCGCGATCCAGCACCTTGCGGCCATCCGAGCCCGACGCCATCTTCCTCGCCGGCTTGGCCTTGCGCACCGCGAGACGCCCCACCGTGTCCAGGAGCTGGGCGGGCTGCACCGGCTTCGAAAGATAGTCGTCCATCCCCGCCTCGAGGCACCGCTGCCTGTCTCCCTTCATCGCATGCGCCGTGAGCGCCACGATCGGGACGCGTCGAGAGCCTCCCGCTTCCTTGCGCCGGATCGCCGCGGAGGCCTCCAATCCGCTCATGTGCGGCATCTGCACGTCCATCAGAATCAGATCGAAGGGGCTGTTCTTCGCGCCTTCCACCGATTCCAGCGCCTCGAGCCCGTCCGAAGCGACGACGACCGTGTGACCTCGCTTCTCCAGCACTCTCCGGACCAAGTCCTGGTTCACTGGATTGTCTTCCGCCACCAGGACTTTGAGGCGGCCCGGTCCCGGGCGCCCCACCGCGGCGACCGTCCGGCGGGACACGGGGAACTCCAGCGGCTGCTTCGCCGCGAGCACGGACACGATCGCGTCCCACAAGTCCGATTGCTTGACCGGCTTCGTGAGATACCCCGCCACGCCCAGATCCCGGCAGCGGGCCACCTCGCCGGGTTGGCCGGCGGAGGTGAGCATCAACACCGAAGTTCTCGAAGAGTGCGGATCGCTGCGTATGCGCTCGGCGAGCGAGAAGCCGTCCATCTCCGGCATGCGTCCGTCCACCAGCGCGAGGGAGAAGGGCCGATCGCGCTCCCGGGCGAGCCGCAGGGCGGCGAGCGCTTCCCTTCCTCCCGGCACGTGGACGGGCTCGAGGCGCCAGCTCGCAAGAATCTCCTCGAGAATTCGCCGGTTGGTGGCGTTGTCGTCGACGATCAGCACGCGCAGGCCCCGGAACTCGGCCGGCAAGCGTGGCTTCTTTCCTTCCCGCACCTCTTTCACGGCCGCGAACCGCCCCGTGAAGTGGAAGGTGCTGCCGATTCCGGGAGTGCTTTCGACCCAGATCCGCCCTCCCATGAGGCTCACCAGCTCCGAGGCGATCGCCAAGCCCAAGCCCGTGCCGCCGTACCGGCGCGTGGTGGAGCTGTCGGCCTGCGCGAAGACCTCGAAGACCTTGGCCTGCTGGTCGCTGGGGATCCCGATGCCGGTGTCTCGCACCGCGAAGTGGAGGACGATCCCACCCGCGTCTCGCGACTCCAGCTCCGTGACGATCACCACCTCACCCTGCTCGGTGAACTTGATCGCGTTCCCCACCAGGTTCAGGAGGATCTGCTTGAGGCGTCCCGCATCCCCGGTCAGGGCGTCGGGCACCTCCCGCTGGACGTGCGACGCCAGCTCGAGACCTTTCTGCTGGGCCCGAAGGGCGAGCGACTTGAGCGTATCGGAGAGCGTGTCGCGCAGATCGAAGGGGCTCTCCTCCAGCTCGAGCTTGCGCGCCTCGATCTTCGAGAAATCGAGGATGTCGTTGATGAGGGCGAGAAGAGACTCGGACGAGTCGTGCACGGTGGCCAGGTACTCCCGTTGCTCCGGAGTGAGGCGCGTGTCGAGGGCGAGCTCGGTCATCCCGATGATGGCATTCATGGGCGTGCGGATCTCGTGGCTCATGTTGGCCAGGAACTCGCTCTTGGCGCGGGTCGCCTCCTCGGCGCTGCGCTTGGCGCTCTCCAGCTCGCGGACGAGCTGCGCCAGCCGGGCCGCGTCCTTCTCCTGGGCCGACCGCGCGGAGTCCAGCTCCTTGGCGGAGCGCCGCAGCTCCATCTGGCTCACCACCTGCCGGCTCAAGGCCCTGAGGGCCTTCTTCTGCATCGGGGTCATGGTTCGCGGCGTTCGATCGATGACGCACAGCGTGCCGAGGCGGTGCCCTTCCTGGTTGATCAGCGGCGCGCCCGCGTAGAAGCGGATGCGCGGCTCGCTGCTCACCAGCGGATTGTCCGCGAAGCGCTCATCCTGCGCCGCATCGGAGACGACGAAGAGCTCGCTCTGAAGAATCGCGTGCGCGCAGAAGGCCACGTCCCGCGCGGTTTCCTTCACTTCCACGCCGATTTTCGACTTGAACCACTGCCGATCGGCGTCGACGAGGCTCATCATGGCGATGGGCGCCCCGCAAATCTCGGAGGCGAGCAGGACGAGGTCGTCGAAGTCTTTCTCGGGAAGAGTGTCGAGGATGTCGTATCGGCGCAGGGACTCGAGACGGTCCTTCTCCCCGGGAGGGAGGGGCGCCCGCTTCATCTCGGACTCCCGGACCATGCGACCCGGGGGGCTTCGCGCGAACTCTCGGGACCGGTCATGCCGTGCTCCCTTGAGAAGTGTGGAATGCACCCTTCTAGCCCCGCGAGGGGTCCCGAGTCAAGTGAAGAAGTCCCGTGGGATGCCCCGTTCGGGCTTGGCGGTCAGCGCCCAGAGGTCAGGATGAGGGGCCGCCCGTCGAGGTCCGGCGGAACCGGAATGCCCGCGAGACGCGCCAGCGTGGGCGCCACGTCCACCGTGCGGGCGCGAACGTCCGACAAACCCGGGATGACTCCCGTTCCCATGAACAGGAGAGGGACGTTGCGGTCGACTTCGTAGGGAGAGCCGTGCACCGAAGGGTCGAAATCCGGCATGGTCCCTCGAGTCAGGCGGACCACGACCCCGTAGCGCCCGACTCCCTGGCCCTCATGCGAGAAGGAGAAAAAGGGAAACCTCGGCACCCGATCCACCCTGAACGAATTGCGGAAGAGCTGCGTGTAAGGATCGCAGCTTCCTCCCGGCAAGCCGAGCGTCTCGGGCGTCATGGCATCCGATACGAAGTCGTACCGGTTCAGCGTGTCGGCCACCCTCTGCGCGATCTCCGCAGGCGTGCCGGGCGCGGCCGAAGCCATCTTGTCCGCGGCATCGAGGGCCGCCTGGATCTCCTTCTCCGAGAGCCTGCGCGCGTAGCGTCCGCTCTCCCGATCGACCTCGGGGATGTTCGGGGCGCCATGATCGGCGGAAAGGGCCACCAGATACTTCCCCTCTCCCACGGCCTCGTCGAGAAAGGTGAAGAACTCCCCCATCTCCCGATCCAGCCTGAGCAGGTTGTCGAGCTGCTCGAGACTGAAGGGGCCGTACCAATGGCCGATGTCGTCCACCTGGGAGGCGACGATGGCGAGGTAATCCGTGGATTCCCTTTGACCGAGCGACAGCGCTCTCACCGACTCGCGGGCGAGCGCCAGCGTCGCGGCGTCCAGCGCGGGGGTCGTGGCGATCCACCAGGCCAGAGCTTTGTCTCGGGCCTTCGGATCCGCGATCCGATCAGCGGGTGCGACATCCTCGAGGCGGTGCGGGAACGCGACGTGAACATGGTCCGCCTCGAACAGGACGGCATCGGGGACCGCGAGGGAGTGGCCCGATTCGGACACCTGGTCTTCCCAGGGGGAGGATTCTTTCTGGAACCGGGGGAGCGCGTCCCGGTTGAACCTCTCCAGCCAGTCGGGATACTCCCGCCGGTAATAGGAAGAGGTGACGTAGCGACCCGCGGGAATCGAGTACCAGTAGACATCCCCTCGAAGATGTCCGGCATGCAGGAGCGAAGAGAACCGGCCCGAGCCGAGCGCCACCTCCCGCGAGCGCGAATCCGCCTTCGCCATCCACTCGGGGAAAGTGGGGACCAGGATCTTCCAAGGAGAGACTCCCTTCTCGTCCGGAGAGCCCAGAATCTTTTCTTGCGGATCCTCGAGCGCGTCGACGAGACGTCGCTGCCCGGGCGGCCCTTCGAAGAAGGCGGCATCGACGATTCCGTGGCGGGCCGGAACCATCCCCGTCGCCAGAGTGACGTGTCCTGGATGGGAAATCGTGATGGCATGATCGACTGTCGTGTTGGTGAAGCGGATGCCTTTGTCCCGGAGGCGGCGGAAGCCTCCGGTGAACAGGGAGTCGTACCGATCCAGCAGGTCCGCCCTGAGCTGGTCGATGGCGAGCAGGACGATCAGTTTCGGTCTTGCGGCCTCGGTGCGCGGGCTCCGGCAGCCCACGGCCGTCATCATCAGCGCCGCGAAGCCCGCCGCTCCCCGAGCCAGAAGGGATGGCGAATCGTTCACTCCCCGCCGCTCCGGGCCGCCGCCTCGGGGACGCGGCTCCCCAGCTCGCGATCGATCTCGAGCTGACCCGAGGCGTCCTCCCCGATCATCCGGAGCTTCGTCACGATCTCGCGGCAGTTCTTCTCCTCCTCGACTTGCTCGTTCAGGAACCATTCGAGCTGGACCACGGCGGGATAGGCCTTGTCCCGGAACACCAGCTCGTAGATCGCCTCGATCTGGACACTGACGGCATTCTCCTGCTCGAAAGCCGTTTCGAACACCTCGCTCAGCGATCGATAATCCGATCGGGGCTGCTCGAGGCCCTTGAGATCCAGCTTGGCGTTGCGCGCCAGCATGAAGTCGAACAGACGCATGGCGTGACCGTGCTCCTCCTGGCTCTGCACGCGCAGCCACCGGGCGGAGCCTGTGAAGCCTCGCTGCTCGCACCAAGCCGACATGGCGAGGTAGGTATAGGAAGCCTGAAGCTCCGAGTTGATCTGCTTGTTGATGGCGTCTAGAACGTTCTGGCTCATCATGGTCGTGAGTCTCCCTCGGTCGTTCATCTATGCTAGCACGCCCTCGACCCCTGGCTGTGCACCGGCGGGCGGGAGTGGCCCACCTCGGCCCGGATGCCATGGGGAGGTTGCTCGAATCCCGGGGGTGGGATAGAAAACGCCGATGCGACGGGTTCTGGGCTGCCTCTGCGTGCTGTCCGCTTTCGCCGCGGTCGAAGCCTTCGCTTTGGAGCGCCTGCAGAGAAAGTTCGACCTCGAGCGCGGCCTGCCGTTCTCCGAGGTCAACTCGGTCAAGCAGGACACGCGAGGCTTCATCTGGATCGCCACCGGCGGCGGCTTGTATCGCTACGACGGCGTCGAGCTTCGCGGATGGCCCCGCGATTCCTTCCGGCCGCTC
>DASYRY010000419.1:0-1755 GCA_036004025.1 Candidatus Polarisedimenticolia bacterium
TACTTCTATCCCGACCTTCCCAAGGGGTACCAGATCTCCATGTACGACCAGCCGCTGTGCGTGGGGGGGGAGATCACGATCGACACCGCCGCCGGCGGCCGCAAGAGAATCGGGCTCACTCGCATCCATCTGGAGGAGGACGCGGGAAAATCGATCCACCAGCAGGGGGCGGACGATCGCACGCTGGTGGACCTCAATCGCGCCGGCGTACCCCTCATCGAGATCGTCAGCGAGCCGGACCTCGCCTCCCCGGAAGAGGCGCACACCTACCTGACGATGCTGCGAAGCGTCCTGCTCTATCTGGAGGTCTGCGACGGCAACATGGAGGAAGGATCCCTTCGCTGCGACGCCAATGTCTCGGTCCGCCCCGTGGGGGAGAAGAAGCTCGGCACGAAGGTGGAGCTGAAGAACCTCAACTCATTCAGGTTCATCCACAAGGCGCTCCAGCACGAGATCGAGCGGCAGGGCGCCGTGCTGCAAGGCGGAGGCATGGTGATCCAGGAGAGCCGCCTCTACGACTCCGACGCCGGAACCACTCACTCCATGAGGGGGAAGGAGGAGGCGCATGACTATCGCTACTTCCCCGAGCCGGATCTCCTTCCCCTGCTCGTCGACAACCCCTGGATCGAGACGGTGCGAGCCGCGCTTCCGGAGCTGCCTCTAGCGCGCAAAGACAGGCTGCTGACGGAGTACTCGATCCCCGCCTACGACGCCGATGTGCTCACCACGACCCGCGAGCTGGCCGACTACTTCGAGGCGGTGGCCCGAGCTTCCGGGAATTCCAAGGCCGCCAGCAACTGGATCATGGGCGAGGTCCTGCGCAAGCTCAAGGAGCAGAAATCCGAGATTCCTGAATGTCCCATCCCACCCGAGCGGCTTGCGGAGCTCCTGGGCATGGTGCAGCGGGGAACTTTGAGCGGCAGCCTCGCCAAGGAGGTCTTCGAGGAGATGTGGGCCTCTCGCCGCGCGCCCGAAGAGATCGTTCGCGACAAGGGGCTCACTCAGATCAGCGACGAGTCGGAGCTGCTCTCCGTCATCGACCAGGTCCTCGCCGCGAACCCCGGCCCTCTGGCCCAGTACCGAGCCGGCAAGACCGCCACGCTCGGCTTCTTCATGGGGCAGGTGATGAAGCAGACGAAGGGCAAGGGGAATCCGGCCATCCTCCAAAAGCTCCTCACGCAGCGATTGAAAGGGTCCTGATCCCCACCCCTCCCGATCGACTCGGGACCCTCGGATTCAGGGGCATCCTCCGTACGAAGGATTGCGCGCATTGCCCGCGGAGCTGACTCCATAGTCGGGCTGGATCCCGCTGTTACGAACCAGGATGAATCGCGCGCGCGTGAACCGGTCCAATCCGGAAGTGAGCGTGAGATTGTCCTGGCCCAGGGATGAGGCCCGGCAGGTGACGCGACTCAGGTTCACGCCTCCCGCCGCCTCCGAAAGCTCCCCGATTTCTCCTTCAATCACGTCGTAGGGTCCGGCAGCAACTCCGGCAGGACAGGCGCCGTGAAACACGATGATGGCCGGATCCGCCCCCGGCCCGATCCGGACGCAGGCCTGGGCCTGCGGCACCGAATCGAGGGCATTCATGTTGTCCCCGAGCGCGCCGGGCACCAGTCCCATCGCCGGTGCGAAGAACAAAGTGCAAGGCGTTGCGCCGCACGGAGCGGCACCGGCCCGCCGGAAGATGGCTCCGGGGTCGCTGCCCAGACCCGCCGCTTCGGCAGGGGGAAGCGTGAAATCGACGAGCCCCGT
>DASYRY010000420.1:0-7560 GCA_036004025.1 Candidatus Polarisedimenticolia bacterium
TGTGGCCATGATGACGCGGCAGGCGTGGTCGGAGATCGGCTCGGGAGCGAACGCGGCGATGAACCCGGGGCTCGCTTCCAGCGCGCCTCGCAGCTCTGGATCCACGTCGACGCTTCTTTCGGCCACCGTCTCCAGGGTCGCCTTGTAGGTCTCGGAAAGATAATCTTGGTCCGACTCCACGAGCAGTCCCTGCAGGGACTGCCAGATGCGACCGAGATCGGATCCCTCCTCCCCCCGCTCCGAGAGTCGCGCGGTGACCGCGCCGAAATAGGGCGCGCTCTTTCCCCTCGCGCTGAAGACCTTGGAGCAGACGGCGAACAGGCGCGGGCTGAGCTGCCGCTCCGCTTCTACCAGAGAGCTGATCAGGCTCACCACCGAAGTCTCGCTCAGGGAGCTGGTGACCCTCTCCATGAGATCCCCGCCGTCCGCGAGAGGAATCTTCTGCAGCACCAGATCGAAGCGGAGCTTCGGATCGATCTGAAGCAACGCTTCTCCCATCTGCCCCGCGAAGCCTTCCTGGCACTCGGGGACCTCTTTCCGTATCTCCTCCGTGAGGCTGCCCAGGAGCTTGGACACCTCTTTCCCTGAAGCGGCCCCCGCGTCTTCGATCCACTCCACCAGCCGCGAGGTCTCGGTCGCGAGGCTCTTCAGCAGCGTTCGGATGCCGGCGGGCGGCGCGCTTTCTCGATCCCGAAGATAGCTGGTCACGAGGCGCTTCCAGGCCCCTTTCTCTTCGAGATCGGCGGCGGCCTCCCCGGGAAGCGGCTCGGCCTCGGAAGCCAGAATCTTCTCGAGATCCATTTCACCGATGTCGACCGTCGTGATCTGTTTCTCCTGGAGCTGCTTGGCGACTCCACCCTGAGCCGTGAGACGGCGTGGATCCGAGCCGAGAAGACGAAGGAGCTCCGTAAGGCTCGCCGCGTCGAGCCCTCGCCGGAACGTGATCTTGGCCACGCCGCGATTGAGAAGAAAAGCGGAGAAGGCCTTCAGCGTCGGATCCGTGTCGGGAAGGTACTCACCGGATTGCAGGACGCCGGCTTCCGAAAACGCCAAATCGAGCTCCGCCTCTCGGTTGAAGAAGGCTCCGAGAGTCGCGAGTACCCGATCCACGGCGACCCGGACCGCCGGATGCTGGGAAGGATAGAAGGAGACGACCTTCACGGCCGTCGAGATCTCGTGAATCGTACGGACCATCGACTCGGCCGGGTTTTGCGCACTGAAGGGCATAGACTTACGGTGCTCCCGATCGACCGGGCAAATATAGGTCGCGACTTTAACAATGGCCACCCCCACGAGGGAGACAGGCCTCGTGATTCGTTGACTTGCAAGAGGCGGTTGGATAGCATCCGCCCGACAGCGAGGAGGTTGTGTGGCCCATCTGCCGATCACGAAATCGAGATCAAGCGTAGCGCTCATCACGGCGCTGGCCGCATGCCTGATCTCTTGCCAGAAGCCTGCCCAGACGCCCCGGCCGGCCATCGATCTCTCCTATCTTCCGCCGGACGCGGTCTTCGTGGCCTATGCCGATACGGTCCGGCTCAAGGAGTCCTCGCTCTACCGCGAATGGGACACCCAGCTCTCCGGCGGTGGGGAAAGGCTTACCGAGGCGAAGACTTTTCTACGGCGTCTTGGAATCGATCCCGAGAAAGACGTCGATGGCCTGATGCTGGCCTATCGTCCGGGGGCCGAAGCCGGAGAGTGGATGGCGCTGCTTCGGGGACGCTTCGATCTGCCTCGGATGAAGAAGGGATTGGAGGACGCCTCGGCGAGGATGGCCGCGGAGCCCTACGGCCGATGGACGATTTACAGCCTTGCCCTGGTGCCGGAGGTGGGGGACCTGTCGGTGGCCCTGGTCGACGAAAGCGCCGTGGCGCTCGGAAAGGCTCAAGCCCTCAAGAGGGTTCTGGATGCGCGCGAGCATCCGGCCGCCTCTCTGGCCGAGCGGGGGATTCTGAGGAAGCTGGTGCCTTCGCTCCATCCTTCGGCCCAGATCGGGGCGTTGCTGGATGGACGGTATCTGGCGCGGATGAAGAACCAGCCAGGAAGTCCGCTGCCGGGTGGGGTGGACTCTTCTTTGGGAACCCTCTCCACGGTCCTCTCCGCCAGCTTATCGGTCACGCTGGATGCCAATCTCGCCGCGCGTCTCGAGCTGGGAAGCGATACGGAAGCGCATGCCCGGAGCCTTTCCGACGGTTTGAGGGGGGTTCTCGGCTTCGCGCGTCTCGGTTCCGCGGCAAGGAAGCCGGATTGGGAGCGCCTGGTGGAATCGATCCGCGTGGATGGAGAAGGGAAGCGGGTTTTCATCCGGCTGGATCTGCGCGGGGACGTGGTGAAGAGGCTTCAAGCTGGACTGGCGGATCGGAGCACCCCGGGGACGGGAGCTACTCGCTGAAGCCTGGAGCCCGATTGAAGATCTGACGCATGCGATACCGAAGCGCTCCGGCGGAATGGTTCAGGAAGTGATCTCGCGCTAGCCATGGGAAGACCGGGGCATCCCTCCGCTCGATTCGCGCCAGCTCGTACAGGATGCGTGCGTGACGATGCTTGAGCGCCAACCCCTTGCGGAACGCATCGAAGGCGGGCCCTTTCTGCCGGTGGCGTAGGTGGACGATTCCCAGGTTGCAGAAGATGTCGGCGTCGAAGAAGTCCCGCTTCGCCGCCTGCTCGCAGAGCTTCAACCCCTCCTCCGAGCGTCCTTGGGAAAGATTCAGCGCCAGGCCCAGGTAGGACATGAACCGCATCCGGGGGCCCTTGCTCGCCCCCTCCTGCCGATCCTGCTCGATGGCGGATTGGATCATGACGATGGCCTGCTGATACTGCTTGCGATCCAAGGCTTCGAGGCCCCTGCGGAAGAGCTCGTCGGAATTCGGAGGGTTCGTCGTCTCGGCTAGCATGGATCCCCGCGACATGAGTTCGCCGTGCCTCAATCCAGGGTGAATATAGGCCTGCGGGGCGGGGTGTCAACTTTCGAAGAGGCTGCCCGGCGGGGCGGCCTGGCGAGTCAACCTCAAGCGAACAAGGAATTAAGGTCTTCGGCGAGGGGAGAGAAGTCATACTCCTTGCCTCCGAGTCGCTCCAGGGCGTCGGAGTGGGAGATTCTGCCGCCTCCCTTCCAGAAATCCCGAAGGAATCCGCCCGCCTCCTTGCGATGCCGCCACTTCTCGCCGAAACGCTCCCGAAGACGCCGGCGCAGCAGGGATTCCAGGAGAAGGCCTCGCAGGTAGACGGCGGAATGGAAGTGGAAATCGGTGAAGAACAGGTAGGCTTCCGGCGCGAAGCGCACGCAGCAGTGCTCCTGGATCATGTCCGAGAAAACCACGTCCTTGCGCTCGAAGGTCTCTTCGGAATGGAGGGTGAGCTCGTAGCGGAACTGGGTGGCGAGGAGCCGGACGAAGTACATCTCCTTCAGGGCCAGAGAAGAGCGCAAGGCTTCGCTGATGGACGAAACATGGGGCTGCTCCTCGATCCAGTCCTTCTCCAGAATCTGCCGTCCGAAGAGATGTCCGGAGGCCTGGATGACGGAGGGGGCCACGAGGCTCCTGAACTCGAAGGGAAGGGAGGGATCGGTGTGGGCCCGGTGCAGCGCCTCCCCCACTTGCTGGAGAAACTGCCGCAACGAGGCATGCCCGGCTTTGGGTCTCACCGCGACGACGATTTCCTCAGGAACGCGGATGGGGTAGACGCACGCGCGGTGTGATTTCCCTTCCCGTTCCTCGAGATCGTAGGCGATCCGGCCGCCCGCGGTCGGGTCGAGACCCAGCTCTTTCTCGATGTGTTCCGCCGCGGCGCCCATCCCGTCTCCGGAGAACAGGGAATCGTACTCGGAGCCGCCGAGCAGGAAAGCCATGTCTTCGCGGCGCAGGTCGTCCAGCGCGAGGTCCAGTCGCTGCTTCGCCGCCCGCTCCATCTGCTCCGTGAAGATTTCCCGGGTCTCGGAGAGAAGCTTTCCCGCCGCTTCGCCGAGCCCCTTCAGATCCACGCCCAGTCTCTTGCCGCACAGCGCGATGTGCCCGCCGCGGTTCAATTGCCGGGAGATTTCATGGGTGAGCCGCAGCCCCTCCAGAAGCAGCGGATTCAGCTTCGCGAAGACACGATGCTGCTCGCTGCCGATCAGGAGGCGCACCAGGCGGTCCTGCTCCGAGGAGAGCGCCGCCTGGCTCTTCCGGAAGGGGAGGGATTTTTTCTGGACCTTCAGGTTCGCCTTCCCCTGGAGCGCGTAGAAGCGGTTCTGAATCGGCGCGATGTGGGCTTCCATGAGGAGGTCGATGAGAAAGTTGAGAAGGTTGAGGAGGCGCTGTGCCTGGTCCCCGGTCGCTCTTTCCAGCGCCTTGCGCACCGCCAGCACCGCCTGCGGAGCCGCAAGATCGGCGAATTCGGCTTCGATGTCCGGAAGATCGGTCTCGGGCTTGAGACCCGAAGCGAAGAGATACTCCTCGCGGTTGACCGCTTCGAGGTAGGCCTCGCAGCGCTTGGCCAGCTCCTCGGTGACCAGGGGCGCGGAGCGGCGCTTCATTCGCCGCGCTTTCGCTGGAGATCCTCTGCGAGACGGAAGAGACGCTCCACTTGGCGATCCAGCTCCTGGATCGTGGCATCGACGGGATTGGCCGGAGAAGAGAGCTTGACGGCCTTGCGAGAAAGCGCCAGGGCGATGGTGAGCGGCTGGCTCAGATCGTGGAAGCCTTTGCGGAAGACACGAATGAGCCCCTCGCGCAGGAGGCCCCTGGCGCGCGCCACGACCTCACCCGGATCCGCGCCCAGCGGGACTTCCTCCATGGGCTCGTCCATCTCCGGCATCGCCAGCGGGGGATCCTGCTCCGAGCGCAGGAGGAGGATGGGAAGATGCGCATCCATCTCCCGATCTCGCCAGTAACCCGAAAGCGCGGCGGCATCGTCCATCGAAGCTTCCAGGATCAGCACGCGAGGGCCGATCTCCAGGACCCGCTCCGGGTGCGCCTCGGCGGCAGGAAGCCGCTGGACCTGGAATCCCGCCGCGGAGAGGGCGGGAACGAGACGGCCCGCGGCCGCATCGGAGGCGACGAGGAGCAGGGCAGGGGATCTCATCCCTTGGCCTCGTCGGGAGGCAGATGGATCAGCTCGATCCCGATCTGCCCGGCGATTCGGAAGCTTTTCTCGTCCCGATAGAACTCGCCGTAATAGATCCTCTTGATCCCGGCGTTGGCGAGGAGCTTGAAGCAGCTCCAGCAAGGGCTGGCAGTCGTGTAGATCTCGGAGCCGCTGATGTTGACGCCGTTCTTGGCGGCTTGCAGGACGGCGTTGGCCTCCGCATGGACGGTGGCGACGCAATGACCGTTCTCCAGGTCGTGACCGACCTCGTCGCAGTGCGGCATCCCGCGGATGGATCCGTTGTAGCCGGTCGACAGGATCGTCCGATCGCGGACGATCACGGCTCCCACGAACTTCCTGTCGCAGGTGGACCGAGTCGCCGCCTGGCGAGCGATGTTCATGAAATAGTGGTCCCAGCCGACCCTCTTGCCAGGGGTCACGGGATATCACCTCCGCGTCGTGGCGCCTATTCGGACTTGATCGTGGCTTTTTCGATGGTCACGGGTTGCTGCGGCTTGTCGCTCGCGTCCCGTGGAGCATTGGCGATCTTGTCCACTACGTCCATCCCGGAGAGGACCTTGCCGAAGATGGAATACTGGCCGTCCAGAAACTTGGAGTCGGCCTGGACGATGAAGAACTGACAGGAGGCGGAGTTGGGATCCGACGAGCGCGCCATGGAGACCATGCCTCGCACGTGGCTGGCCTTTTCCGCGGGACTGAACTCCGCTTTGACGTGCCGCGGGCCGTCGCCGGTTCCCCAGCGGGAGGTGTCGGCATTCTTGGTGTTCGGATCGCCCCCCTGGATCATGAATCCCGGGATCACTCGGTGGAACTTGGTGCCGTTGTAGAAGCCGCTCTTGGCGAGATCCACGAAATTCTTGACGTGCTCCGGGGCCAGCTCCGGCAGCAGCTCGAAAGTGATGACGCCCTGACTCGTCTGAAGCGTCGCCACCGGGTGGGTCGATTTGGACTCCATCTTGGGGGCTCCCTGCGTCTTGGGGGTTGCGGCAGGTGCGCCCGCCGCGAAGACGCTTGCCGCGGAAGCCAGGGCCAGCGCCGTGGAAATAAATGCTCTCATCCTTGACTCTCCCTCGGGAAACAGGTTCGTATCGGCCTCGAACGAGCCCTTTACTATAGCAAAACCGACCCGCCGGGAATAGCGAGGGCGGGACTCCTATAATGGGCCCATGAACAAGGCGAATTGGGTAGAGATGAGCGGCGCAGCGCCGACTCGCGTGATGGAGCTGGCCCGGGCGCTGGAAGGCGCCGGGGCCAGGACGTTCCTGGTCGGAGGCTGGGTGCGAGAGCGGGTCGCGCGGCACCTGGGCGGAGATCCGGGAGGCCCCGTGGAGAGCGAGATCGACCTGGAGGTTTATCACCTCCCCGCGGGAAAGCTTGCGGAGATACTGGCCCGGTTCGGACGGGTGAGCCTGGTCGGGGAGGCCTTCTCCGTCTACCGCGTCGCTGCCGATCCTTCGGAGGGGGACGCGGGCGGGCCCGTCCACTTCGATGTCAGCCTGCCTCGCAGGGACAGCAAGGTGGCGCCGGGCCACCGGGGATTCGCGATCACCGGGGATCCCGATCTCTCCCTTCAGGAAGCGACGCGGCGGCGGGACTTCACGGTCAACGCCATGCTCTACGATCCCCTCAAGAGCGAGCTGGTCGATCTCTGGGGTGGAGCGGCCGATTTGAAGGCGGGAGTCCTGCGGGCGGTCGATCCGGCGACGTTCGTGGAGGACAGCCTGCGCGTCCTGCGCGCGGTCCAGCTCGCGGCACGATTGGAATTCCAGATCGAGCCCGGGACCGTGGAGCTGTGCCGCAGGGTTCCGCTGGGCGACCTTCCCGCCGAGCGGATCTGGGGAGAGATGGAAAAGCTCCTGCTCAAGGCAAGACGCCCGTCCCTGGGACTTCATTGGGCGGATCGCCTGGGGGTCGTGGACAAGCTCTTCCCGGAGCTGTCGGCGCTGAAGGGATGCCCCCAGGATCCGGAGTGGCACCCGGAAGGGGACGTGTGGATTCACACGCAGCTCTGCCTGGATCGGGCGGTGGAGGAGCTGGAGGGACTGGGCCGGGAGCGCAAGATCGCGGTGATGCTCGCGGTGCTCTGCCACGACTTCGGCAAGCCTTCCACGACCGCGCTTCTGGACGGCCGCCTGCGCTCCTACGATCACGAGGCGGCGGGAGTCGAGCCGACGCGCGCCTTCCTGGACCGGCTGAACCTCCACACCCTGGAGGGATTCGATCTGCGGGAGCAGGTGATCCAGCTCGTCGCGCATCACCTGACGCCGAGCCATTTCCACAAGAATCGGGAGGGAGTGGGAGATGGGGCCTTCCGCCGCCTGGCGCGCAAGCTCGAACCCGAGCTGCTCTACCGGCTATCGCGGGCCGATTGTCTGGGACGCACCGGAGAGTTCAGCACGGAGGCCCAGGAGTGGTTCATCGAGAAGGTGCGCAGTCTGGGGGTCGAGCAGGGCCCGCCTTCGCCGATTCTGATGG
>DASYRY010000421.1:0-2632 GCA_036004025.1 Candidatus Polarisedimenticolia bacterium
GCGACCGGGGCTCTATCATCTTGATCCCCGACGACTCGGGGCAGGGATTATCTGGCTCCCCAAGTAGGATTCGAACTTTCAACCCGTCGGTTGACCCCATAGGCACTATCTGCTGGATAACCCCTCCGATGTCACCATTGCCCCCATCGCGATCTTCCTGGCATCGCGCGATCAAGGCCAGCGGTCGACCACTGCATCGTGCATTCCGCGCAGGGCCAGATTCGTTCGTCCTTGCCGACAGAGCGCGGGCTTATGCGGTAGGCTGTTGATGATGAGGCGTCCGATTCGCCGCCGTGGGAGTCTCGATTCGGGACGGCCTAGCACGGCATTGAGCCGGCCAACAAAACGAATGGTTCCGGGTCGTGCAGTTCGTGAAGCATGCCGCTCGGATCCTCGGAGAGGGACATACAAACCGGGATGATCGAAGCTCTCTTCCCGAAAGAAGTCGTCGTCGGGTGCAGCGATCAGGAAGCGGATCCAGGCTTGCTGTACCCACAAGAGGCCGAGTGCGTTCGGAACGCGGTCCCGAAGCGCCGGCTCGAGTTCACCCAAGGACGTCTCTGCGCGCGCCGGCTGCTCGCAGGAATGGGAATCCGGGACTTTCCGCTACTCGCACGACAGGATCGATCCCCCATCTGGCCCGAAGGAATCACCGGCAGCATCTCGCACTGCGCCGGACTCTGCGCCGTGGCCCTGGCCCGGACGAGCGTCATCGCGGGTCTCGGCCTGGACGTGGAGGCTGCCGAACCGCTGGAAGACACTCTCCTGCCTCTGGTTTGCGGAGCGCGGGAACGGGCTCGGCTCGAGCAAGAACGCGAATCGGAGCGCGGCCTTGTCGCGAAGCTTCTGTTTAGCGCCAAGGAGAGCGTCTTCAAGTGCGTCTACCCGGTGACGGGGGTGTTTCTGGAGTTTCACCATTGCCGGATCGAATTCCCGCAGGCCGCAGGAACCTTCACCGCCGAAATCACCCATCAGGAGATGGCGCCTCCCTGGAAGGGATTGCGCCTGGAAGGTCGATTCGCGAGGGATTCCCGCCACCTCTTCACCGGAGTGGCGCTCGCCCTCGGAGACTGGAAACACTGAACGCGAGGCTCGCGCGCCAGGCCTCGGGATCCTGCCTTGCCCGGAGTTTTCCCTTGCCCTCCCTGGACAGCCTGCGTATCATTCAGTCTTTCAGGTAACTCGTTTCAGGATGCCGCCTTGGGCGCGGGTCGCCCGAGGGGGGAATCTGCTTTCGTGAGCCGCCTTGCAACGCCTTGGGATTGCATCGGGTCGCCTCGCGCACCCACGGCCTGCCACGTAGCTCGGAATCGGTCGGGTCTTGAAACTCCTTCGAAACGCCGCGAGAGAAGTTGCAATCCAAGGCAGGACGGGAACCCTCGTCGACGTCCTCTTGCAGCGCGTCGAGGAACTTCCTGACCGCACCGTCTTCACCTTCATCCCCGAAGGACGGGCGCAAACCCGCGAGCTGACATTCCGCAGTCTCCTCGATGGCGCCCGGGCGGTCGCCATCCGGCTGCAGCAGGAAAGCCTTCGCGGGGAGCGCGCTGTGCTTCTCTACCCGGCGGGGCTGGAGTTCGTCGAGGCCTTCTTCGGGTGCCTGATGGCCGGGGTGGTCGCGGTTCCGGCACCACCCCCCGGCAGCCGGTCCAGCCTTTCCCGCCTGGCGGCCCTCGCAATGGACGCAGGCGCCGTCGCCGCCCTCGCCCCATCCGCCCTGGTTTCCCGGTACCGAGGCGCCGTCGCTTGCCAATCGAGCCTGGCCCAGCTTCGCTGGATCGCCACCGACGAGGAAAGGGACTCGGGAGGCATCGAGCTTTCGGCGATCCGTCCCGGCGCGGATTCGCTCGCCTACCTCCAGTACACCTCCGGATCCACCTCCGAGCCGAAGGGGGTCATGGTGGGTCACGGCAACCTGACCGCCAATTCCGAGGAGATCCGCCGGGGATTCGCTCACTCGACCGAGAGCCGGTCGCTGAGCTGGCTCCCGCACTTCCACGACATGGGGCTCGTCGACGGCATCCTCCAGCCCGTCTATTCCGGATTCCACGGCTTCCTGATGAGTCCCAGCCACTTTCTCCAGAACCCCGCCGCGTGGCTCGAGGCGATCTCGCAGCGCGGCATCTCACACTCGGGCGCTCCCAATTTCGCGTACGACCTCTGCGCCCAGCGCGTCGATCCCGATCCGGCCCGACTCGATCTGCGCTGCTGGCGGGTGGCCTACAACGGCGCCGAGCCGGTCCGCGCGGCGAGCCTGGAGCGATTCGCTTCCCGTTTCTCGGCGTGCGGCTTCCGCCGCCAGGCTTTCTATCCCGCCTACGGCCTGGCGGAGGCGACCCTCAAAGTGAGCGGAGGTTCCCCTGGGGAAGGCGCCCGGGTGGTCCATCTGAGCCGGGCTGCGCTGGACGCGAATCGCGCGGTGGACGACGACGCGGGACAGGCTCTGGTCGGGGCGGGACGACCCGGCCCGGGCACGCGCGTCGAGATCGTCGACCCGGACACCGGACTCCGCCGGCTGGAGGGCGCCGTCGGCGAGATCTGGGTCTCGGGTCCCTCCGTCGCCCAAGGATATTGGAACCGGATCGAGGAGACCCAGCGGGTGTTCGGCGCCCGCCTCCAGGGAGATCCCTCT
>DASYRY010000422.1:0-2995 GCA_036004025.1 Candidatus Polarisedimenticolia bacterium
GGCGAAATTGTAGGTGGGCCAGCCATCGCTTCGAAAAACCACCGGG
This sequence comes from Candidatus Polarisedimenticolia bacterium, assembly GCA_036004025.1. Lineage (GTDB taxonomy): Bacteria > Acidobacteriota > Polarisedimenticolia > Gp22-AA2 > AA152 > AA152. The sequence continues at coordinate 47 of DASYRY010000422.1, forward strand.
TCCCCCACCTGCTGGAGATCCGTCTGGATCGGCCCGCGCAGAACGTCTTCGAACCGGATGCTCCCTTCGGGAATCTTGAAGCGGAGAACCGCCGGCTCTCCCGCCGACATCCGGCGCTGCGATTCCGGCGCGGGGATCGCCCGGCACCTTCCCGGATATCGAGGCGGCTTGCCGGCTCTGAGGGCGGCCTCGCGGTCGGCGCGCAGCAGCTCCATTCCGCAGAAGCAGGGGTAGACGTCCCCCGTGGATCGGAGGCGCTCCAGCGCTTCGCGATAGATGCCCCTCTCATGCCGTTCCGACTGGCGGTACGGGCCGTGCCCGCCCGCCTCGATTCCTTCGTCCCAGTCCAGCCCGAGCCAGGTCAGCTCGCGGAGGATTCCCGCTTCATATTCCGGCATGGAGCGCTCGCGATCGGTGTCCTCGATGCGCAGGACGAAGTTCCCCCGCTGGTGTCGCGTGTACAGCCAGTTGAAGATGGCGGTGCGCGCGTTGCCCACATGGAGGCAGCCGGTGGGAGACGGGGCGAATCGGGTCCGAATTCCCACGTCTCAAGCTCCGCCGCCCGGCCCGAGCAACGCCACGGCGTGGGCCGCCATTCCTTCCCGCCTTCCTTCGAACCCCAGACCTTCTCCGCGCTTCCCCTTGATTCCGATCCGGCGCTCGGGACAGCCGAGCGCTCGCGCCAGGTTCGCTCGCATGGCGGGAAGGTGAGGAACGAGCCGCGGCTCCTCCGCCACCAGGATCAGGTCCAGATTGATCAGCTCGAAGCCGATCTCCCGCGCCTTGCGGGAAGCCTCGGCGAGCAGCCTGAGGCTGTCCGCGCCCCGCAACGTGGGATCCGAGTCGGGGAAGATCTGTCCGATGTCCGGCAGGCCCGCGGCTCCCAGGATCGCATCGGTGGCGGCGTGGCAGATCAGATCGCCGTCCGAGTGTCCCGCGGGACCGCTCGGATGAGGCACGCAGACGCCGCCTAGGATCAGCGGGCGTCCGGGAACGAGAGCATGGACGTCGTAGCCGATGCCGACGCGCATGCCTCCCGCCGGGCGCTCCGCCTCCAGGATTCTCTCGGCCATCTCGAAGTCGGCGCTCGTGGTGATTTTCAGATTTCCCTCGGAGCCTTCGACGCGGCCGACCGGAAGTCCCGACTTCTCGACGATCTCCGATTCGTCCGTTCCCTCCCATCCTTCACGGCGCGCCCATTCGAGCCCTTGCTTCAGGATCTCCGGGCGGAATCCCTGGGGAGTCTGGGCGAGGACGAACTCCTCACGACGGACGGTTCCGGCGATCTCCCCGCGCCCGTCCAGCTTTTTCAGCGTTTCCCGCACCGGCAGCACCGGAATGGCGGCGCCCATATCGCGGGCAAGACCGATGACGCGGAGGATCAATCCCGGGTCGACGAAGGGTCGGACCCCGTCGTGCACGAGCACCAGCTCCGTCTCTCCGGCGGCTTCCAGCCCCGCCGCAGTGGAGCTCTGCCGCGTCGCCCCGCCGCGGGCGAAGATGATCGGAAGCCCCGCGGGCAGCCAAGCAGCAAGCCGGGACCGGGCATCCTCGGGATCGGGGACGACCAGCACGAGCCGTCTCACCTCCTGGCAACAGGCGAAGACGCTCGCCGTTCTCGCCAGGAGGGGCACGCCCCGAAGCGGCCGGAACTGCTTCGGCTCTCCCGCGCCCGCACGCAGGCCTCGCCCCGCGGCCACGAGGATCGCGACGCAACCGGGGGTGGTCTCGGAGGAGTTCATGGCCTCGCTCTTTAAGGAGGGGATCCTGGCAGGAATCACGGGAGAATCCCCGGGGAACGCAGCCCGCCTAGACGGAGAGGATTTCCTTCTCCTTGTTGTGCACCAGCTCATCGATCTGTTTCACGGATCGATCCGTGAGGTCCTGAATCTGCTCCAGATCTCTCTTCTCATCGTCCTCCGAGATCTTCTTTTCCTTGAGCAGGGCCTTCAGATCGTCGTTGGCCTCGCGCCGGTGCTGGCGAATGATGGTCTTCCCTTCCTCTCCTACCTGGTGGACTTTCTTGGCGAGCTGCTTGCGGCGCTCCTCGGTCAGAGGAGGGATGGGAAGCCGGACGATCTTCCCGTCGTTGGCCGGAGTCAGTCCGAGCTCGGATTGAAGAATTGCCTTCTCGATCGCCTTGACGAGGCTGACGTCCCAGGGCTGGATGGTGATGAGCGTGGGATCCGGGACTGCGAGAGTTCCCACCTGGTTCAAAGGGGTGAGCGTCCCGTAGTAATCGACCAGGATTCCGTCCAGGATGGCGAGCGAGGCCCGGCCCGTGCGGATCGATGCGAGATCTTTCCTCATCACTTCCAGGGTGTGTTTCATCTTCTTTTCGGCGGCGGCGTATGTTTCCTTGAACATCTCACCATCCTAAGAAGTTCGGCGTCACCCGCGGACGAGGGATCCGATCTTCTCCCCCATGATGACCCGGCGGATGTTTCCGCGGATGCTGGAATTGAAAATGATGATAGGCACCTGGTTGTCCATGCACAGGGAAATGGCCGTGGAATCCATCACCTGGAGTCCTTTTTCCAGGACCTGAAGGTAGGTGATCTCGTCGAAGCGGACCGCGTCGGGCACCTTCTCCGGATCGGAGCTGTAGACTCCGTCCACGCGTGTCGCCTTCAGGATGACCTCCGCCTTCACCTCCATGGCCCTCAGCGCGGCGGCCGTGTCGGTGGTGAAGAAGGGGTTCCCTGTGCCGGCCGCGATGATGATGACCCGCCCCTTCTCGAGATGCCGGACCGCCCGCCGCCTGAGGTAAGGCTCCGCAACCTGGCGTACTTCGATCGCGGACAGGACCCGCGTGTGCACTCCCTGCCGCTCGAGGCTGTCTTGCAGCGCCAGGCTGTTGATGAGGGTCGCGAGCATTCCCATGTGATCGGCCGTCACCCGGTCGATCCCCGTGGAAGCGTTGGCGGCGAGTCCACGGAAGATGTTGCC
>DASYRY010000423.1:0-2048 GCA_036004025.1 Candidatus Polarisedimenticolia bacterium
CATCCTGAACGAGGATGGACTTCCCCGTCTCAGAGTGAGCTCCTTCTACCGGCGGATGGTGGACCGCTCCAACACGCAGATCACTCGGGAGGCGCGGGACTACGTCCGGGAGAAGCTCAGCTCCGCCCTTCGCCTGATCAAGAGCCTGGAGGAACGGCAGCGCACCATCTACAAGGTGGCGCGCAGCATCGTGAACTTCCAAAGGAAGTTTCTCGACCATGGTTTCGAGCATCTCCGACCCCTGGTGCTCCGGGACGTAGCCGACGACATCCAGATGCACGAATCAACGGTGAGCCGGGTCGTGAACAACAAGTACATGCACACGTCCCGGGGACTGTTCGAGATGAAGTTCTTCTTCCATTCCGGAATCGCGTCGGCGCAAGGAGACGATGTCTCCTCGCTGGCGGTGAAGGAACGCATCAAGAAGCTCGTGGCGGAGGAGAATTCCGGCCGTCCCCACTCCGATGCGGCCCTGGCCAAGATTCTTGCGAACGAGGGACTGCAAATTGCCCGTCGCACCGTGGCCAAGTATCGTGAGGAGCTTCGCATCCCTTCCTCCAACGAGCGGCGGCAGGGATTTCGCTGAGGAGCCCGAACGTCATGAAAATTCACTTCACGGGCAGGCAGATCGATGTAACCCCGGCGCTTCGAACGGCGGCGGAGGAACGGCTGAGCAAGCTGGAGAAGTTCCTGGATTCGGTGGTGGAAGCTCACGTGATCCTGGCGGTGGAGAAACATCGCCATCACGCCGAGGTCGTGGTGCACGGGAGGCACGTGACGCTCTCCGCAGCGGCGGAAACGGGGGACATGTACTCCACCCTGGCGAGGGTCGCGGATCGACTCGAGCGCCAGGCCAAGAAGCACCGCGAGAAGATCAAGGTCGAGAAAAAGCGGCAGGGTAGTCGAAGCTCCTCCCGTCGCGTGGCTCCATCCTCCGAAAGGGGGGCCGAGAATCCCCGCGTCGTGCGGGTGAACTCGACGCCGCTGAAGCCCATGTCCGTCGAGGAGGCGATTCTCCACCTGACCGAAACGGAGAGCGAGTTTGTCGTGTTCCGGAACGCGCCGTCCCGCCGGGTATCGGTGCTATATCGACGGAAAGACGGCAATTACGGGCTGATTGAGCCCGAGGCCTGAGCTCGAGCGCCTCGCAATCCACGCGGTTGACAGCCCTTCCCGGGCATTGTTATCCTGCGACGACTCACCCCGGTGCGACTGCAAAAGCCTGCGAGAGCCTCGCGCGCCCTGGCGAAGATCCCACCCTCTTCTCGTCACGGCAGGCGAGCGACGGCGCAGCCGGGCCGCCCGATAGACTCAAGAAGACGAGGAGCTTGGATGGACCTGGAACTGACCTCGGAGCACCGAACCATTCGAGACATGGTCCGTGAGTTCGCGCGCAGCGAAATCGCTCCGGTGGCGGCCCACCACGATCGCACTCGAGAATTCCCTTACGAGAGCGTGAAAAAGTGTGCCGACCTCAATCTCATGGGCGTCATGGTGTCGGAGGCCCACGGGGGATCGGGCCTCGACACGGTGAGCTATTCGCTGATCATCGAGGAACTGTCGCGCGCCTGCGCGTCCACCGGAGTGATCGTCTCCGTGAACAACTCCCTGTTCTGCCATCCCGTGGAGAAGTTCGGAAGCGAGGATCAGAAGCGGCGGTTCCTGGTTCCGCACGCCAAGGGGGAGAAGATCGGATGCTTTTGCCTCTCGGAGCCGGGAGCCGGGTCCGACGCCGGCAACCTGCAGACCACCGCGGCGCTGCGGGGCGATGAGTACGTCTTGAACGGGACGAAGAACTTCATCACCAACGGCGTCGCCGCGGACACCGCCTTGGTCTTCGCCGTCACCGACCGGACGGCCCAGCATCACGGAATCTCCGCTTTCCTGGTCGAGAAGGGGAGCCCCGGGTTTCGGCTGGGAAAAGACGAGGTCAAGATGGGCATCACTTGCTCGGGCTCGGTGGAGATGGTGTTCGAGGACTGCAGGGTTCCTCGCGGCAATCTTCTCGGCGGGGAAGGCATGGGGTTCAAGGTCGCGATGAATACCCT
>DASYRY010000424.1:0-3723 GCA_036004025.1 Candidatus Polarisedimenticolia bacterium
CCGCGGCCCTGAAAAAGGAGACCTCGGAGATGATCCTGTTCGGCAAGCAGGCGGTGGGAACGGATCGCGGTCAGGTCGGACCGCGCGTCGCGGAGCTGCTCGACCTACCTCACGTCGGGGTCGTGACGCATCTGACGGTGGAGGAGGGTCGCTTCACCGCCCACCGCGAAGTCGAGGGAGGCCATGAGGTGGTGGAGGGGACGCTTCCCATCGTGATCACTGCCCAGAAGGGGCTCAACGAGCCGCGCTACGCCTCCCTGAAGGGAATCCTGGCCGCCAAGAAGAAGGAAATCCGCGTGACGACCGCCTCCGATCTCGGTCTCGACCCCGCGACGGTGGGGAGCGCAGGAGCGCGCACCCGCTGGGAGAAGCTGGAGCTTCCTCCCGCCCGCACACAGGGGAAGATTCTCCAGGGCATGGAGCCCGCCGCGGCGGCGCAGGAGCTGGTGCGGCTTCTGCGCGAAGAGGCGAAAGTCATCTAGGAGAAGCCAAGACGTGGCCCAGGACATCCTGGTTTTCGTGGAGTGCCGCTCGGGTCAGATCAAGCGCTCCAGTCTCGAGGCCGTGGCGGAGGCCACCCGGACCGCCCGGGGGCTCGGCTCGCGAGTCGCCGCTCTTCTCGTGGGCTCCTCGGTGGAGTCGCAGGTGGCTCCCCTCGCCAAGCAGGGCCCGCAGCGGATCCTGATCGCCGATCACGAGTCTCTGTCGCTCTACCAGCCCGAGCTCTACGCCTGTGTTTTGGCGGACGCCGCCCGGCGCGTGCAGGCGGGATATGTCTTCCTCTCCGCGAGCTCGACGGGCCGCGATCTTGGACCGCGCGCGGCGGCGAAGCTGGAGGCGGGACTGGCGGCGGATTGCACGCACGTGGAAATCCAAGGGGGGGAGCTGGTGCTGAAGCGTCCGGTCTACTCCGGAAAGGCCCTGGCCACCGTCCGGATGACCGGTAGCCCGAGCTTCGTCACGCTCAGACCCAACGTTTTCCCTCTCGAGGCGCAGCCGGCGGGAGGGGAGGCTTCGATCGAGAGAATCGAGGTGACTCCCGACGCCAAGTCGCTGCGTGCGAAGACGGTGCGCTTCGAGGAGAGCGCCGGGGCCGAGGAGGATCTTTCGGAAGCCTCGATCGTCGTCTCGGGCGGAAGGGCGATGAAAGGACCCGAGAATTTCGCGCTGATCCGAGATCTGGCGCGCGCCTTGGGCGGCTCCATGGGCGCTTCCCGCGCCGCGGTAGACGCCGGCTGGGTGGACCATCAATACCAGGTAGGCCAGACCGGAAAGGTCGTCTCCCCGAACCTCTATGTGGCCTGTGGGATTTCCGGGGCCATCCAGCACCTGGCGGGAATGTCCAGCTCGAAAACCATCGTTGCGATCAACAAGGATCCCGAGGCTCCGATCTTCAAGCTCGCCGATTATGGAATCGTGGGAGACCTCTACGAGATCCTTCCCAGGCTGACGGAAGAGGTCCGGAAGCTCAAGGGACAGTCCTGAAAGGCCGGCATTTGGCGCGCCCGAAATCCGCTCTCCGCATCCGCCAGATGCTGGAATCCATCGAAGAGAACACCTTTCACCCCCGAGCCTGCCTGTCGTCCTCCTCTCGCGGCCGCATCCGGCCCGAGCCTCCGGACGACCTCCGACCCTGCTTTCAGCGCGACCGTGATCGCATCATCCACAGCAAGGCGTTCCGGCGGCTGAAGCACAAGACCCAGGTGTTCCTGGCGCCGAAAGGGGATCACTATCGGACACGGCTTACTCATACGCTCGAGGTCTCCCAGATCGCCCGCACCATCACCAAGGCGCTGAGGCTGAACGAGACGCTGGCGGAGGCCGTGGCAATGGCCCATGACCTGGGACATCCCCCGTTCGGGCATGCGGGAGAGGCGGTCCTGAACCGCATGGTGCCGGGAGGGTTCTCCCATTACAAGCAGAGCCTGCGGGTGGTCGATCGTCTGGAGAACGACGGGAAGGGACTCAACCTGACCCGGGAGGTGCGCGACGGCATCGTCAAGCATTCGAAGGGCGAGGGGAGCATCCTGCCCGACGATCCACGGCGCCGGGCGCGCACCCTGGAAGGTCAGGCCGTGCGAGTGGCCGACATCTTCGCCTACGCCAATGCGGACCTCGACGATGCGTTCCGTGCCGGGCTGCTGCGCCCCTCCGACGTGCCGAAGAGCATCTTGAGGGTGCTCGGGAAGACGACCTCGGCGCGCATCGCCACGCTCGTGGAGGACGTGGTGCGCCGCACGCTCGCCGGCAACCTCGAGAGGATCGTGATGAGCGCGGAAGTCCTGGACGGGCTCGACCAGATGAGGCGGTTTCTCTTCGAGAGGGTCTACCGGAACGAAGCTTCACTCAGGGAGTTTCGCAAGGCCGAGAGCGTGCTGCTGAGGATTCGCGACTACGTGCTCGATCATCCCGAGACGACGATGGGCGTCATGCCGAAAAGCGCATCCCGGCGCAACCGGCTCATGCTCGATTTCATCGCGGGGATGACCGACCGCTACGCCATCGCCCTGTTCGAGGAGATCGCCGTGCCGCGCCCTTGGGTGGGGCTTTCCTGACGCGGGAAGATCTCAGCTGAAGAGTGGACCGGAAGGGATACAGACGTCGTTGGCCTTGGCGCACACGACAGCCCGTGCCTCGACCTTCTGGCTGAAGACGATCTCGGGCTTCCGGTAAGGCTCTTTCTTCTCCCTCTCTCGCCCTTCACACTCCTGGGCAGACTCGTCCATCTCACACTTCCTTGAAGATGAACTGATCCAGGCACTGGATCTTGGATTCGAACGTGTCCGGGTACATGAACCAGGACGTGGCGGCCACGCTGGAGAGCGTGGAGTTGCCGTCCTGCGGGGTGAAGCAGAAGCCCACGACCTCGGTCCCGTTGTGCACGGCCAGGGAGGAGACCACGACCACCGTCTGGTTGAGGATCCGTCCGAAATGCCCGTAGTCCCTCCCGAACGAAAAGACCACGTTGGCCGTGTTCTTGTAAGTGAGAGCCACCCGATCGTCGGAGGCGAAGCGGGCTTTGATGGCGTCCACCGTGGTCGGCTTGCGGAGCCGGATGTTGAACCAGATGGTGTGCATGTACTGGCTGTTCACCTTCATGGCCGACGAGTAGAGATTCAGCTTGTAGCCGAGCGTAGCGAAGAGATGGTAGGCGTCACGCGCGTGATGCGTTCCGAACTGCGAGTCCTTGTGGCTTCCCACCTGGGGCGAAGGCACGAACGAGCCGTCCTGGCTGATGTCATTGGCTCTTCGGATGCAGACGAAGCGCCCCTCCAACAGGTTCTCGGGCCCGCCGTCCTGGAGGGCGATGACGTCCACCAGAACGGAGAGGTTATGGGTGTTGCACGATACGATGTGAACGAACTGGTCCTCGCCTCGCACGAGCGCGCTCTCGTTGATTCCCCGGGCATACATCTTCCCGAAGCCGAACTCGCTGCCCTGCGCCAGGAATCCCAGGGTCGAGTCGCGATACTTCTCGTAGAACTGAGTCTTGTTCTGCAGCCCCACGGAGGAAGGAGTGCAGTCGATCACCACCGTGGCCTGCCGCAGCGCTTCGTGATGCTCGTAGGCAGGCTCGATGCCCATGTCCCGGAATCCCTTGCGAGCGGACTCATCCACCGCGAGCCGCGCTCCGCGCTTCAAGAGGTGCAGAACCTTGGGGCGGTCGGTCACCAGAGGCGTGCGCTTATGAAAGGTCACTTCGTCGATGCCGAGAGGCTCCTT
>DASYRY010000425.1:0-2897 GCA_036004025.1 Candidatus Polarisedimenticolia bacterium
TTCCCGCGCTCTCGAGATTTTTCGAGGCGTCGAGCGCATCCTTCACGCCGGGGACGTCGGGAGCGAGGAGATCCTCGCGGATCTGGGCACTCTTGCCCCTGTCACCGCCGTCTTGGGGAATACGGATGGCTTTCCACTCGCGTCACGACTTCGAGAATCCGAGCTGCTGGATCTGGAAGGCATGCGCGTGCTTCTCATCCATCAAGTGGGCGCTCCGGAGCGCCCGAATCCCGTCGTCGAGAGCCTTCTCTCGAAGCATCGTCCGGCTCTGGTAATATTCGGTCACACGCATGCTCCTTACCATCGTACCCTCGGGAGCGTGTGCTTCCTGAATCCCGGTGGAGCGGGACCTCGACGGTTCCGGCTCCCTCGAAGCGTGGCGTTGCTCGACCTCTACCCTCATGAAATCCGGGTGGAGTTCGTAGCTCTGGATGAGGCATCGGCGGAGCTTCTGGAGGGACAGCCATGGTGAGCGCGCGGCCGAGAACGGGAATCCTGCTGGCCCTGCTCTGGGGAGCACTGGCCCAGCCCGGTCGGTCCGCGCCAAGAATCGGACTCGACCCGCCGCTGATCGCGACGTTTTCCATCGTCGCCTATGATCCCGCGACCGGCGACCTGGGGGTCGCCGTCACCTCCAAATTCCCCGCGGTGGGGAACGGTGTTCCGTGGGCCAAAGCCGGCGTCGGGGCGGTCGCCACGCAGGCGGCAGCCAATCTCTCGTTCGGAGAGGAAGGTCTGGCCTTGATGGGCCGCGGTCTTTCTGCCGAGGAGGCCCTGAAGAAGGTCGTGGAGGCCGATTCGGGGCGGGAAGAGCGGCAAGCGGGAATGGTGGACTCGAAAGGAGTCGCCGCCACGTTCACCGGAAAGAACTGCTTCTCCTGGGCCGGGGGCAAGACTGGCAGGAACTTCGCGGCTCAAGGAAATATCCTGGTCGGACCCGAAACGGTGGATGCGATGTCGAGGACCTTCGAGGCGTCAAAAGGAGAGCTGCCCGACCGGCTGGTGGCCGCGCTGGAGGCGGGGCAGAAGGCGGGAGGGGATCGGCGCGGTCGGGAATCGGCGGCTCTACTGGTGGTGAGAAAGGGAGCGGGGTACGGAGGGAAAGGGGATCGCTGGGTGGACCTCAGGGTGGATGATCATCCCGATCCCGTCAAAGAGCTCCGCCGCCTGCTGGACGTCCATCATCTGTATTTCGGTCGCACGGATCGCTCACGGCTCCACAAGATCGACCCTCCACTCGCGCGGGAGCTGCAGCAAATGCTTTCCCGGCGTGGATTCTACAAGGGCGAAATCCACGGCCGATACGACGCCGCGACGCGCAAGGCGCTCGAAGACTACATGGGTTGGGAGAACCTGGAGGAGAGGATCCAGAAGGACGATACGCTCGACGATGTCGTGCTGCGGTACATCCGCGAGCACGAAAAGTGATTAATCCTCGAAGCGGATGTCCCGCACGGCGCTGTTGACGACGTAGATTCGAACGTTGTTCTCGGCGGGATCGGCGGGATAGAAGATGAAACCCTGCCGCTCCCGGCTGTAACCCTCGGAAAACCCCCAGAGCTTCTCCCCGTCTTCGAACTCCAGCACGGTCTTCTTTCCCAGGGCCGATTCCATCGCGAATTTCTTTGCCCTTTCCACCGAGCGGCGGGCCGCGCCCCACTCCTTCACATAGAAGAGCGCCTTGAGCTCCTCCACGCGCACCGTGGTAGGCATCCCTCCGCCTTCGCTCGGAAGCAGGTGAAAGGCGTCGGTTCCAGGCTGAAAGTCCTGGGTGAGTCCCCGCAGGGTCTTGCCATTCTTGTAGTGGGCGACCACCTTTTCTTCCATGTTCCCCCCGTCGGGCCGGCTTGGAATCACCGGCGCCGGACTATTTCGTTCCCATCACGATGAAGGATCCCTGCACCAGCGAGGGATTGTTCGCGTCCACGTTGGGCCAGAATTGGACTCCGGAGATCTCCGCCGTGTCCTTCCGGAGAAACGATGCCGAGTCCTGCGGGTTGGAGGAGATGACGAACCTCAGCTCGCTGGTTCCAGCCTGGATGACCCGAAAAGTGAGATTCACGATCCGGCTCGTGCCATTTACGACCACCGACGGGCAGCCGGAACAGACCCCTGGATTGCAGGTATCCACGCAGTCCGAATTATCGGTGCAGCTCTGTCCGGCGAACGAGCCTCCGGTGCAGGTCATTCCGGCCGAGCAGGTCGAGCTGCACTCGGCGGCCGTGGTGCAGGGGAGGCTGGAATTCGAGGTGCAGAGCCGGCATTCCGAGGCCGTGGAGCATGTGATTGCCGAATTGTTGCTGCACGTCTTCGGTCCCGTGATCACCACGAAAGAAGTCTCCAGATTCCCGAAGCTGCCGCACGCATCCCCGGTTGCGGGGCAGTCGGTGTCCTGTCCGCACGGCGTGCTGCCGTCGATGCGGCAGAACTTTGCGCCTCCCGCGTTGGCCGCGGAATGGTTGTCGACGCAGACGGGGCTCGTCAGCTGGCAGATCGGATTGATGGAGCCGCAGTTCCCGAAGAGCGTCTCAGGGCGAATGTTGCTGATTTGGATGAAGGACGCATCGTAGCGAATGACGAGATCGATGTCGTCCACATCAAGCGTCCCGGAGCCGTCCCGAAGCACCAGGTCCATGTTCAAGATGTCCGCGGTCACGGTGACGTTGTCGAAGAAGACGACGCGGTCGGTTTGGGTGGGGGGAGTCTGGTTGAAGGTGACCTTGATGAGAGGCAGGTCGATGTGATGATCTCCATTGCCGTTACCGCACGCCAGGAGGACGGCCGGGAAGACCGTGCCGAGGACGAGGAGGCGGAACGTGAGATGCGCGGCAGATCGATTTTGCAAAGAATCGAGCCCTCATGCGGCTGGGACGGACTGAGAGCGCAGTATAGCGGCG
>DASYRY010000426.1:0-10548 GCA_036004025.1 Candidatus Polarisedimenticolia bacterium
GGTGGTGCACGGCGATGCGAGGGGTGCCTCGCTCGGATTCCCCACCGCCAACCTCACCACCGCTTCGGAGATTCTCCCCGCGCAAGGCGTGTACGTGACGCTGGCTCTCGAGGACGGCCGCCAGCACCCTTCCGTCACCAACATCGGGAATCGTCCCACCTTCGAAGGCGCCCCCTTCGCGGTGGAGGCGCATCTCCTCGATGCACCCGGAGACCTCTACGGGCGCGATCTGGAGCTGAGGTTCCTGGCTCGGCTTCGCCCGGAGATACGGTTCGAATCGCGCCAGCACCTCATCCGTCAGATCGCCGCCGACGTGGAGAGGGCGCGGCGCTATTTTCAGAGGTCTTCCGTCGAGGCGAAAACGTGAGGGACCTGGATGGCGGCCCGCGCGCAGGGCGCATTCTATGGCTGCGCCTGCACTCCGTTTTGGGGCGTGGTTCCCGTCGGACTCTTCGGTGGAATAGGCCAGGAGATTGGCTCTTCCCTTCACGCTGATCCAGATTCCCAGCGCGGCGTGGAAGACGATGGGAAGATAGATGAAGAGCACCTCGAAGGGTGCCATGAGAGGAAGGCGATCGAGGCGGCTCAGGCGCTCGTCGAAGGCCCGCGCGCCCTGGAGCGAGAAGGAGTTGGTATAGAAATGCATGAGGACGAGCCCTGGTGGAACGGCTTCTCCCTGGATTTCGCCCCTATGTCCGATGGCTTGCGCGAGCCGCGGACGTTCGCCGTCTATACTCTGGGAATCCTCGGGACCGCGTATCACCTTGCCAACGGGCTCTGGACCTTCTGCCTCACGTGGGGTTTCTCCGTGAGCCGATCTTCCCAGAGGTGGCTGACGTCGGCGTCGATGGCGCTCTTCGGATTGCTCTTTCTGCTGGGCATGAACAACGTGCTCGGCTTCCTGGGACGCGGGGTGCGCCTATGAACGATCTCAGCCGTCGATCGAATTCTCTTTTCCTCTGGGAGTGGCTCACCGGCAAGGTGGTGCCGCTGTTCCTTTGGAGCCTCCTGCTCGCGTCGGAGATTGTCGCCCTCACTCGCAAGGCCGGGGAGATGGCCCGCGAGGGATGGCGTGAGGACCTGACCCTGGAGGCGGCCCGGCACACGCTTACTCTGGCGTTCTTCCTCCTCGTGCTGGCCGCCTACCTGTCGCGCCTGCGCGCCGTTTCGCGCGCGGTGGGATTTCGCGAGAAGGTCCTCCCGATGCTGGTCTTCCTCTCGGGCCCCGTCGGAATCTTCATTCTTCAGCAGCTGGATCTTCCGCCACGATTTCACTCCGCCCGGGCGGCGGTTTCGCTTTCGGTCGCGGGACTGGCGCTGAGCCTCTGGTCGCTCTGGCATCTGCGAAGCGCCTTCTCGATCCTCGCGGAGGCGCGCCGCGTCGTCCACACGGGGCCCTACAGGGTGGTCCGCCATCCTCTTTACCTCGGGGAGGCGGTCACCATGCTCGGGCTTTGCCTGCTCCAGGGGACCTTCACCGCGCTGGCATTCTGGGCGGGCTTCAACGCTCTGCAGCTTCTGAGGGCGCGCATCGAGGAGGACAAGCTGGCCCGTGAGTTCCCCGACTATCGCGCCTATCGCCAGCGAACCCGCTTCATTCTTCCCGGACTCTACTAGGGGCTTCCTCGTGGGCGGGTCTTTTCGACTGGGCACGGTTCTGGGAATTCCCATCCGGGTCCACTTCACCTTCCTCATCCTCCTCGCGTTCCTATTCTTCAGCGCTTCCAGCGAGTCGGGGCCGCGATCCGGTCTCATGACCCTGCTCTTCATCCTCCTCCTGTTCGGATGCGTGCTGCTGCACGAGCTGGGGCACTGCGTCGTGGCGCTGCGTTTCGGGGTGTCCATCACCTCCATCACCCTCTACCCTTTCGGCGGGGTGGCCCTTCTCACCGACGTCCCGAGGGAGCCGCTCAAGGAGATCCTGATCGCCATCGCGGGACCGGTGGTCAACTTCATTCTGGCGGGAGGGCTGATCCTCCTGGCAAGCCTCGGATCGGGCGAGGGTGCGACCGCGCTGGATCTCACGTCTCTCGCCGCGCAGAGTCCTCTGCGCGGTCTCATCCTGGCCAATCTCACGCTCGGCGCCTTCAACCTGCTTCCCGCCTACCCGATGGACGGAGGACGCATCCTTCGGGGAATCCTGGCGACCAGACTCCCCTACGCCGTGGCGACCCGGCATGCGGCGCGAATCGGCAAGGTGTTCGGCGCCCTGTTCGTGCTGGGAGGAATCTATTTCCAGAATTGGTGGCTGCCCATCCTGGGCGTTTTCGTGTACATCGGCGCCAATTCCGAGGAGCGGGCCACGCTCTTCCATACCGCGCTCGAGGGGCTCACCGTGCGTGACCTGATGGTCACCACCTTCGAGGTCTTCTCGCCGTCCGAGACGCTCGACGACGCGCTGCGACGATCGCTTCACACGCTTCAGGACGACTTCCCCATCGTACGGAACGGGGAGTTTCTCGGCGTGCTCACTCGGAGCAGGATGGTGGAAGCGCTCCGAGATGCGGGTGGTGATCAATACGTTCAGGGTCTGTCAGAGAAAGTCGTGGAGAAGGTGTCTCCGGGAGATTCCGTGCGGGAGGCTTTGAGAAGGATGCACGCACAGCGCCTGAGCCTGCTCCCGGTGATGGATGAGGACCGCTTTCTGGGTATCGTGACCCTGTCGGGAATCCTGCGGGGTGCCTCTCTCCTCGCGTCTCAGCCTTCGGAATCCCAGCGGTAGAACCCTTCTCCGCTCTTCTTCCCGAGCTTCCCCTCGCGCACCTTGTCCACCAGGATGCGTGGAGGCGCGAAGTGAGCGGCCCCCAGCTCCGAGTGCAGCGTCTGGGCGATGGAGAGCCGTACGTCCAGCCCCACCAGGTCGGAGACTCTCAAGGGCCCCATCGGGTGGCCGTAGCCGAGCTCCATCGCCTTGTCGATGTCTTCGGGGCGCGCGACTCCCTCCTCCAGCATGCGCATCGCCTCGAGTCCGAGCGCCACTCCCAGCCGGGACGTGGCGAATCCCGGAGAGTCCCGCACGACGATCGCCTCTTTGCCCATCCGCCGAACGGCTCCGAGGGCGCTTTCCAGCGCCGCGTCCGAGGTTTCGCCGCCCCGCACCACCTCCACCAGCTTCATCCTGTGCGGAGGGTTGAAGAAGTGGAGTCCCAGGACCCGCTCCGGATGGGAAACCGCCCGCGCGATCCGGGTCAGGCTCAGCGAGGACGTGTTGGAGGCGAGAAGGGCGCTGGCGCGACAGATTCCCCCGAGCTTCGCGAAGAGGGTTTCTTTGAGAGAGAGGTCTTCGGGGATGGCTTCCACGACCAGGTCCGCCCGCGCCGCCGCTTCCTCCAGGGTGCGGGACGCTTCCAGGCGGGATTTCGCTTCGCGAGCCTCCTCCTGAGTCATCGTTCCCCCTGCCGCCGACTTGTCGAGCATGCGGCGCACTCGATCGACAGCGGCTTCGGCGAGGTCTGGTTTTTCATCGAAGAGACGGACTTGGTATCCCGCCGTCCCGGCGACCTGGGCGATGCCGCAACCCATCGTCCCCGTCCCAATCACCGCCACCCGCTGGATATCCGTTGCGCGCACCACGGTCATGCTCGGGCCTCCCTGGAAATCGAATCCCGTGAGGATTCTAACAGACCCCCTTTCCGCCACGCCTTCGATGCGGATCCGGCGAAGGCTTCTCGGCGGCACGCAGCTCCCTCAGGGGGCGCCGCCGTCGTGTGCTATCATCGCGCCCGGTTCCTGGAGGACGCACCGAGGCATGCGCGCGTTCATCACGTTCGAAGGGATCGAAGGCTCCGGAAAGACGACGCAGATCCAGCTCCTTTCGGTCCTCCTGGATCGTTCCGAGGTCGAGCATGTCCTCACGCGCGAGCCCGGGGGCACCGATGTGGGGAACCAGATCCGTCGCCTCCTCCTCGACCCCGCCAATCGCGATCTGACACCGCTCGCCGAGCTGCTGCTTTATCAAGCGGCTCGCGCCCAGCACCTCGCGCGAGTCATCGTTCCCGCGCTGGCGGAGGAGAAGCTGGTGCTTTGCGATCGGTATAAAGACGCCACGCGCGCCTATCAGGGTGGGGGCCGCCAGCTTCCGGCGGATCTGGTGAATCAGCTCAATCGGCTGGACATCCTTGCGCTGGAGCCCGACCTCACGCTCCTGTTCGATCTGGATCCCGCCGCCGCCCTCTCCCGGGCCGTGCGCCGTGAGGACGACACGGCTTCGATGCAGGATCGATTCGAGCAGGAAGAGATGGAATTCCACCGGCGCGTTCGCGAAACCTACCTGGCTCTCGCGCAGGCTCACCCGCAGCGCATTCGCGTGCTGGACGCCACTGGAAGCATCGAGGAGGTCCATCAGAGAGTCCTTGCGGTGCTCAAGACCGCCTTTCCGAACCTCGCGTGGAGCTGAGTTGAAGAATCCGCAGCGATTCGCGGCGATCCAGGGCCATGAGAAGGTTCTCGAGGCCCTCGCGGGCGCCCTGGACGAGGATCGGCTTTCCCCAGCCTTGCTGTTTCACGGCCCGAGCGGCGTCGGGAAGCTCACGACGGGCGTCGAGCTGGTCCGCGGCCTGCTCTGTGAAAGGAGCGCCCCCGTCCCTTGCGGGCGATGCGATTCCTGTCGAAGGGTCAGCGCCTCGGCGCTCCTCCATCCCGACGTCGGCATTCTCTTTCCTCGAAAAAAGGAGGAGGCCATCGAGAAGGGGGGCGACGACGCTCCTCGCCCCGCCCCCGACCTGCACGCCATCCAGGACGAAGTCCGAAGAAATCCATCCTGGAGGATCCTGGTGGAGCCGACCCGGGCCCGGCTGGGGGAGCTTTTTCTCTCGCCCGCCGGTGGGCGGTGGCGGGTCCTCCTGATCCTGGCGGCGGAACGGCTTCACGAGGAGTCGGGAAACGCCCTCCTGAAGGTCCTGGAGGAGCCTCCTCGCTCCGCGCTGTTGCTGCTGCTGTGTGAGAACCCGCAATCTCTCCTCCCCACCCTCCGATCGCGGTGCCAGCGGTATCGTTTCGGAACGCTTCCTCGCCAGGCGGTCGCGGAGTTTCTCGGTCGTCACGCGCGCCTCGCGCCCGCCGAGGCGAAGCGCGTCGCCTCCCTCTCGGGCGGAAGCCCGGGCGCCGCCCTCGAGATGCTGGATCGGGCCGAGGCCTACGGCGAGCGCGGCGAGCAGCTGGCCCACCTGCTTTCGGAAGCCCGCCGTCTGGGAACCGCGGCGGCCGCCCTGGCCGCCGCCGCGGAGGTCGCCTCCGACGAAAGCCGGACGCAAGAGGATCTGGCCATCCTGGCCGATCTTCTTCGCGACACGATGCTCTCCCGGCTGGGGTGCGATCCTTCCCTGCTCACCCTTCCCCGGAGGCCCTCCGGCGCGCAGGCTTCTCTCTTCACTCCCTGGGAAGCGGCCTCGCTCCTGCCTCGCCTCGAACAGGCCCGCGAGGACCTGCGACGCTTCGTCAACCGCAACCTCGCGCTCGAATCACTCTTTCTGGATCTGGTCAAAGGACCGTCGCGCCCTCCCGCGGCATCGCCCGCGCGCCCCTTGCCGCCCTCTGCCTTGAACGACTGAAATCCGCTTCTGTCAAGGTTTTCACGGCACCGAGTACGATCTTTTCCATTGTCTTTCCGCCCCTACGACCCATACTTTCCCATGCTCGTCGTGACGCCTCATTGCGCGAGGACCGTGGAGGATGAACCCGGCTGAAGTGAGACGCGCGCAGCGGCGTGGCACCACCCAGAAAAACAGCGGACTCCCACAGCAGGATCCTGCCGGGCGCGACGCCGCCCGCTGGCAGGACCCCTCGGGCGCCTGGCAGTATCTCCCCAGTCGAGCCCCCTTGATGCGCGCCGTGGAGCAGCAGGCGGTGCGAGTCGCCCCTTCCGCGGAAACCGTCCTCATTCTGGGCGAGACGGGAGTCGGGAAAGATCTCCTGGCCCGGCTCATCCACCACAACTCGGCCCGAAGAGACCAGCCCTTTGTCCACCTCAACTGCGCCTCCCTCTCGGAGGGGTTGCTGGAATCGGAGCTCTTCGGGCACGTGCGCGGCTCGTACACCGGCGCGACCGAGAGCCGGCCCGGACAATTCGAAACCGCCTCCGGAGGCACCCTTTTCCTCGACGAGATCGCGGAAATCCCGCCTCGTCTCCAAGCCAAGCTGCTTCACGTGCTTCAGGAACGGAAAATCTTCCGCGTGGGAGGCCGCCAGGTGGTCGATGTGGACGTGCGCGTCATCGCCGCGACCAATCGCGACCTCTTCCGGGACATCAAGGCCGGCACGTTCCGGCAGGACCTCTATTACCGGCTGGGAGTGGTGACCCTCAGGGTGCCGCCCCTGAGGAACAGGAAGGAGGACTTGGAAACTCTCGCCCGCCATTTCCTGCGGCGCTACGCGACGCTGTACAACCACCCCGAGCTGAGCGAGCCTCCAGGGGCGCTCCTCGATCAGCTCGCGGCCTCCTCCTGGCCCGGCAACATCCGCGAGCTGGAGAATTTCATCAAGAGGATGATCCTGCTCGGGGGGCCGGACGAAATCGACAGCGAATTCACGGACGATACGGCGGGAATGCCTGTGGCCGAGCCCGCGCTCACGGTCGCTCCGGAAGCGGAGGTCTCGCCGAGATCCCTTCGCGAGGTGGCGCGCCAGGCGGTGCAGCGGGCCGAGCGGGAAGCGATTACGCAGGCGCTGCAGCGCCATGGCTGGAATCGACGGCGCGCGGCGCGCGAGCTTCGGATGAGCTATCGCTCTCTGCTTTATAAGATCAAGGACTACACGCTCTCGTCCACTCAGCCCTCCAGCGACGCAACATCCTCGGAATTCTAGACTCTCAGGTCTGCGACTCGAGGGATCGGAGAAGCTCCTGCCGGCGCCTTCCCTGCTCCGGGCAGGTGGCCTGGGCGATCTTCAGGGATGGGACGACGTTGGATTCTTCTCCGAGCACGCGGGATTGAACCAGGGACCGGCGGATCTTCTGGGCCGCCTGCTGCCCTTCGACGGCGCCCGTCTCCGGAAGCAGGACCAGGAGGTCGCCCGAGGATTCCGGCGAGATCAAGTCGGTGGGGCGCAGGCACTGCCGGATGGCGCGCAGCACGCGTGCCTGGCGCAGCGCACCGTTGGCGGCCTCGGGCAGAGGTGGATGGAAGCGGATCCTTAGAATCGTGCAGGACCGGCCTCCCCACAGGACGCATTCCAGCTCCCAATCCAGCTTGGTCTCGAATGCCGTGGAAGAGACGACCCCCGAGGATCCTGGCTCCGGAGCGCGCGCGGCGCGTGCGAGGCTCGGCAGGGCGTCCTCCACGACCAGGGCGAACATCCAGAGCAGCACCGCTTCGTCCTCGCAGAACTCCTGACTCTTCATCAGCTGAATCACACCCCAGCTCTGGCCCTCCCGCAGGATCGGGAAACTGACGCACGAAGGCTCTCCCATCCAGCGCAGCTCCTCCTGAAGGCTGGCTTCCGCGGGGCGACTCACCAGAATGGGCTTTCCCGCTTTCAACGCGGCCGCCGCCTGCTGGTTGGCGGCGCGCAGCCGTTCCGGCATCCCTTTGGCGAATCCGGAGGACGCCGCCAGCTCCAGCGACGAATCGTTGTCACAACGAACATGGAAGATGCCTCGGGAAGCTCCGACGAGAGTCCCGGCAGTGCGCAAGAGACGCTGGAAGGGCCGCCGATCCCGTCCCACGTCGTGCAGAACCATGCAGGCGTGGATCAGGCGGTTCAGCTCCCTCCACCGCCTGGACGCGATCTCAGGCGTCAGCTCAGGGGGCTTCTGCAGTCCGTAGCGCGCTCCCAAGTCCTCCAGATGCGAAGAGCCCTGCGGCCCGTCGTGAAGTCGATTCGTTATTCTCATCACGCGCTCTCCTCCTGTGTCGGTTCGTTCTCGGGGTCCGAACGCGCCTGACCCCTGTGCCATCCCCGTGCCAACCTGCCGATTCCTTCTGTTGCGTGCAAGTCCCTTGGAATGCGCCCTCTTCGGGCTTGCGCGCGGCCTTTGACGTCGTCTTGACGCCGCGCCAACCGCAATCGTGTGCAGCGGTGTGCAAACCGATGCATCGTGCTTGGGTCCGGCGCCGCCCGCCGACCCCCCTGCGATTCCCCGGCACGCGCGCCTCTCGAGTCAGCCGCGCCGCTCCCCCCTGGAGCCACGCCTCGCCTCGAAGCGCGGCGGCTTCGCGTGCGCAAGCGGGTTCGAGAAGGTTGCAACGGCTTGCACAGGTTCATGCACGTTGCACATCGCGCGAGTCTGATCGCGACGGTGTGTCCAATCACCGATTCACTGAAACTCCTTTGCGCGCAGGGCGTTGGGCCGATCCGTGTGCGGATGGCATGTCGCTTGCGATAAGGGCGGCATCGGAACTTCCAACAAACCATTTTTGAGGAGGGAACATGAAGGCTTTGATGACCCGTCTGTGGAGAAGCGAGGAAGGCCAGGATTTGGCCGAGTACGCGCTGCTCATCGCGCTCATCGCACTGGTCGTGATTGCGGCCGTGACGGCGCTGGGCGGACAGATTCAGACGGTATTCAACAACATTGCCAACGCGCTGAACCCCTAGTCGCGGGCCTTGTGGAGCGAGCTCTCGGGAGGGGGCTCGGAAGAGTCCCCTCCCCTTTTTGAACCACCGGCGGACTCGCAGGGCAGATGTGAGCGCGACGAGGAGACGACGAATGATCGAGCGGTTGGTGCAGCGGCTTTTCCCGAGCGACCTGCTCTCGAGGCAGGATGGCCAGGACCTGGCCGAGTACGGAATGCTGGCGGCACTCATCGCGGTCGTGGTCATCGCCACGCTGGTCACGGTAGGAAACAGTCTGGCGATCCTGTGGAACAACATCACCGCAGCGTTCGCGGCTCTTCCCTAGGAAACAGGAGCAGAGAAATCATGGAAGCGAAGGTCCTTCTTTATAGCATCGCCATCCTGGTCGCAGCCGTCGCCTGCATCACCGACCTTCGCTCGCGCCGGATCTCCAACGTGTTGATCCTCTTCGGACTCCTAAGCGGATTGTCATTCAACTTGATGCTCTCGGGCTTGCTCGGATTGGGCTGGAGCCTTCTGGGCGGATTGCTCGGGCTTGCCATCTTCTTTCCCTTCTTCGCCCTGGGCGGGCTGGGCGCCGGCGACGTAAAGCTCCTCTCCTGCCTCGGCGCCATTCTGGGTCCCAGGGATCTCCTGGCGGTGGCCCTGGTGGGGGCGGTGATCGGCGGCGCGATGGCTCTGATCGTCGCGCTGATCCGCGGACGCCTGCTCAGCACGCTGCGCGGCGTCGGCGAACTGCTTGCGTTCTGGATGTCGGGGGGTCTCAAGCCTTCTCCCGTGCTGAGTCTCGATAACCCTGGAACTCTGAAGATTCCCTACGCCGTTCCCGTCGCGGCCGGCACCTTCGTGGTGCTCCTGAGCCGGTGGAGCTGAGCATGAAGCGATTCGGAGCCGATCGATCGGGACAGAGCATGGTGGAGTTCGCCCTGGTGGTGGTGATGCTCTTGTTGCTCGTGGTGGGGATCTGCGAATTCGGTCGGGTCTGGAATCTCTACCAGATCCTGGCGAACGCCGCCCGAGAGGGAGCGCGACTCGCGGCCCTGCCCACCGGATTCACCAACGCCGGGGCGGTTACGACGCGGGTGCAAGGCTACCTGCAGACCGGGAATGTGGATCCCAACCGCGCCACCATCACCATCGGCGCCGCAGGAGTGGACGGAGGGACGGGAACCCAGGTGTCCGTCACGGTGACCTATCCCTACAGCTTCCTCTACGTCGGACCCGTCATCCGGATGATCAACCCCGGCGCGACCGCCGGCGCGGATATCACGATCAACGCACAGAGCATCATGCGAAACGAATAAAACCCAAGGGTGCCGGCGCACTACCCAAAAGGGACCCGGCTTCAAGGAGGAGGCACAACGTGAGAAAGGTTCTCGTCATCGGAATTCTGATCCTGGCCATCGGCTCGGGCGGCGCCGCCAGCATTCTTACCTACCGGATGCTCAAGAACCGGCAGGCTTCCGCCATGGACGCCGGCAGCAAGGCCGCTCCCACTTTCCCGCTCGTGGTCGCCACGACCCAGCTGGCGTACGGGACGGTGCTTCAGGCGGAGCACGTGAAAACGATCGAGTGGGCTTCGACCATCCGCCCCGAGGGCTCGTTCTCGGACCCGGGCGCGGTCGTTGGAAGGGCAATCATGGAAGGCGTGGTGCCCGGCGAGCCGATCCTGGAAGGTCGCCTCGCTCCCAAGGACGCCGGCGGTGGGCTGGCGAGCGTGATTCCCAAGGGGAAGCGGGCAGTCAGCGTCCGGGTGAACGAGATCATCGGTGTCGCCGGCTTCGTCCTTCCCCGCACGCGGGTCGACGTTGTCGTCAGCGTCAACCCCGGAGGCGAGAAGGGTAAGAGCGCCAGCAAGATGATTCTCCAGAACGTGGAGGTGCTCGCCGCGGGGCAGAAGATCGAGCAGGACGAAGAGGGCAAGCCCGAGACGGTCAACGTCATCACGCTGCTGGTCTCTCCGGAGGACGCGGAAAAGCTCACCCTTGCCAGTCACGAAGGAGATCTTCAGCTGGCGCTGCGCAACAGCCTCGATCT
>DASYRY010000427.1:0-3176 GCA_036004025.1 Candidatus Polarisedimenticolia bacterium
CGAATTTGAAGAACTCTCCCGTTTCGCCACGATCGAACAAGTCCTCGAGGCTGCGCGTCCCTTCAGGACCCTCCTTGAGAACCATCCACCCGTTCTTCACCAGCCATGTGTTGTAGTTCATGCCGCGGCGGAACGAGGTGAAGCCATGGTCGGAGCAGACGATGAAAACGGTCTCGGGATCGATCTGGGCCCTGGCGCGGCCCACGATGTCGTCCATCCGGATGTACGCCTTCTCCATCTCGCCGCCGTAGCGCGCGGCTTGCACCGCGTCGTAGAGGGGGTGGCCCTCATCCAGCAGCCTCCACCAAAGGTGTCCGATCCGATCCGTGAAGTCGTAGACCTGGATGTACAGGCGATCGCCCCCCTCCTTCAGGAAGCGGCCCATCATCTCCTCCTCTTTCCGGATCGTGAAATCCATGTCCTCGAGGAAGAGAGTCTCGTCGACCAGACCCGTGCTCGGGGTCCAGGTGTCGATCGGCCACCCCAGGGTCTTGAACAGACCGATCGATGCCGCGAGGCTCCCCGCGAATCCCCTGGGAGAGGAGAACGGAATCGGCTCGAAATCGGGATGGAAGTTGATGGGCGAGAGGTAGAGCTGGACGTGGGGACGAAGCGAGACGAGCTTGAAGCGGGCGATCCCGCGAATTCCCTCCACGTGGTCCACCAGCCAGTTGACGGGGAAGCTCAGGACGACCCAATCGCTCCACTGTCCCGGCGACAGCGAGAACTCCTGGCCGGACACCTTCAGCGTCAGCTTGGAATCGCCCACTTCCAGATTCAGAGGCAGATCCAGCCGCCGCGGTATTCCGCGCTTCTCCAAGTCCTTCTCGATACGCGCCCGGGCCGCGGATCGATCCTCCCCCGCGGGCACGGTGGAGAGGGCGTCGTCCACGCGATAATCGTAGAACGGCTTGTTGTACGGACCCACGATCCGGGTCTCGAGATGGCCGCTCGAGGCTGAAAGCGTCACGAATTCGATGCTGAACTGGTTCTCGGCGAGCCGCTGCTTGAGGCTCTCGTCGCTGCTATAGAAAGCCGGAGAACCGATGCGGCCCCTGAGATCGGGGACGCCCAGACCCGAGAGCATCTTCCCGCCGCGGATCTCCTCGGCCGGAAACGTGTTCGGGACATGCAGGACCCTGGACTGGATTCCGTGATCCGACGCCCAGCGCCATAGCGTCACTCCCTTGCGGTGATTGATGGCGTCGGGGACCTGTCTCGGAAGCTCGGCGGACGCCAGGTACGCGGTCCCCAATCCCGCGCCCGAGGCGATCAGGAGGCTCGCGACCACCATCCCGCGCCGCATACGACGAGGCAGGAGGAGGCATCCCGCCGCCCCGAGAAGCACGACAACGCTGAAGAGGCCGCCGCCCAGGACCCAGGGGGTGTTGGGCCCGAAAAGGAACACTTTCTTCCCTTCGGTGCCCATGGCGAACTCGGGCACGTACGTCCCATCGATGCGCTTGAGAAAGTCGAAAATCTCGGTCCGCCCCGGGTTGATGCCGGTGGAGAAGGTCGACCAAGAAACGGGCGTCTGGGGTGGATTCGTCGTGGCGAGCCGGCGGTAGGCCCCCTCTTCCTTCAGGCGCGAGAGGTTGGGAAGCTTCCCCTCCGCCATGTAGCGCTCCACCAGCTTGGGATCCGCTCCGTCGAATCCCAGGATCACGACGCGAGGAGGCTGCGAGGCGACTGAGATTGTCGCAGAACCCAGCAGGAACCATGCGAGGGCTAAAATCTTGGTAGTGAGCTGCACGGGATTATGGACCGGCTCGTCAGGAATGGCGGGTTCGAGTTCCCTGCACGACGCAGGAAATTATAGTGCCCCGGAGCTCTCCGAACAACTCAGGAGGAACTTCCCCTTGCCCCCGAATCGATGCTTTGGCTAGAATCCACGCGCTCGTAACGTGGAGAGGCCTTCCGATGAGACGATGGCTGGCGGCGAATCTCCTCCTGATCCTGCTCGCCGGTTGCGG
Source organism: Candidatus Polarisedimenticolia bacterium (assembly GCA_036004025.1). Classification (GTDB taxonomy): domain Bacteria; phylum Acidobacteriota; class Polarisedimenticolia; order Gp22-AA2; family AA152; genus AA152. The sequence continues at coordinate 1,974 of DASYRY010000427.1, forward strand.
GGGAGGTCGTCGTTCCTCTCAGGATCTGCTCACGCTCGCCATCGACGTCACCCCTTCGAGCCTGGATCCCCGTCAAGGAAGCGACGAATCCTCCCGGCGGGTCCAGCAGCTTCTCTTCAACGGCCTGGTCCGCTACGACGAGCGCGGCGAGCCGGCGCCGGATCTCGCCGAATCCTGGGAGCAGCCCGATCCCCTTCGCTATATCTTCCATCTGCGCGCCGGCGTGCGCTTTCATGATGGAAGATCGCTCTCCTCGGATGACGTTCGATCCACCATCGAGTCGATCTTGAAAGACGAGGTCCCCTCCTTCCGCAAGGGGGACCTCACGATTCTCGATCGCATCGAAACGCCCGACCCCTTGACGGTGATCTTTCACCTCAAGGAGCCCTTCGCCCCTTTCCTGGCGAATTTGGGCCTGGGCATTCTTCCGAAAGGAGCGGGCAAGGACGTGTCGTCGCGGCCTGTGGGAACGGGACCCTACCGTCTTCAGGAGTTCCACAGGGACCAGGACATCCTCCTGACGGCATTCCAGGATTACTTCCGAGGCAAGCCGCCGTGCCCGAGAATCCGCCTGAAGATCGTCCCGGAGGCCGTCTCGCGGCAGCAGGAGATACTCAAGGGAAGCGTGGATCTCGTGGTGAACGATCTGACTCCCGACCAGGTGGAATCGTTGCGCGGGACCGCGGGAATCGACATCCTTTCCGGGCCCAGCAACAGCACCCAGTACCTCGGCTTCAACCTGGACGATCCCATCCTGAAAGACGTCCGCGTCCGGCAAGCCGTGGCCCACGCCCTGGACCGCAAGAGAATCATCCAGGTGCTGCTTCACGGACTGGCGCGCGAGGCCACCGGGCTCCTGCCGCCCGATCACTGGGCCTACGAGCCGAACGTTCCCACCTATCCCCATGACGAGGCGAAGGCCGCCTCATTGCTGGACGCTGCCGGGTTTCGCGATCCGGACGGTGCGGGCCCGCTTCCCCGCTTCCGGCTCATCTTCAAGACCACCACGGCCGAGCTGGCGCGCGAGCAGGCGAGCGTCTTCCAGGAGCAGCTCAAGCGGGTGGGCATCGAGATGGAGATCCGGAGCTTCGAATGGGGGACTTTCTACGACGACATCAAGGCCGGGCGCTTCCAGATTTTCTCCCTGCAATGGACGCAACTCCTCGATCCCGACGTCTATCGCCTGCGGTTCGGCTCGCAGTT
>DASYRY010000428.1:0-6160 GCA_036004025.1 Candidatus Polarisedimenticolia bacterium
CCGAGAGCGAGTGGGCCAGTCTGAAGGAGGAAATGGAAGCGGTGAAGCATTTCCTTTCAGGAGTTCAGAGCGCCACCACCCGGGAGGATCTGGTCCGCGAGGCGGAGACGAGGGTGGGCGAGATCATGTACGCGCCGGTGCAGGTGGTCCTGCCGGATATGCCGGAGCGGTCGCCCCTCGAGGAGGTCTCCCTCGAGATTCCGATCGGCCGGCGGGAGCCGGGCGCGGGGACGATTCGCCTCGGACGCCGCTCCAGTCAGGTTCCCTACTTCAGCCAAGACTTGATCCTGCTCGAATCCCTCGCGGAAGTGTTCGCCTACCTGCTCGAGAACGTGCGACTCCAGGAGAGGAAGCAGCAGCAGGAGCAGCGCGAGAAGGAGCTGTCGCTGCACGCCAGCCGCTCCGAGCTGAAGGCGCTGCGGGCGCAAATCAACCCCCACTTTCTCTTCAACGCGCTCAACGCCATCGCCGGCCTGATCCCCAAAGATCCCGCTAGGGCGGACCGCGCGGTCGAGCAGCTCGCGGAGGTGTTCCGCTACACGCTGCGCCGCTCCGAGAGCGAGTGGGCCAGTCTGAAGGAGGAAATGGAAGCGGTGAAGGCCTACCTCGACCTGGAGCAGGCACGGTTCGGGGCGCGCCTGCAGTACCGCGTCACGCTGAGTCCCGGTGTGGAAGAGGCGAGGATCCCGGCGCTGGTGGTGCAGACTCTGGTGGAGAATGCCGTCAAGCACGGCGTGGCCGCGATCCGCGGGCCGGGAAGGATCGAGGTGGACGCCGTCTTCGACTCGGGCTGCGTGGAGATCCGGGTGGCCGACAACGGGCCGGGATTCCCTCCCGGGGTGGACATGAAGACCGAGGGATCGGGTGAACGCTCCGGCTTCGGACTGCGGAACATCCGGGAGCGCCTGCGCGGGCATTTCGGCGAGCGGGCCTCGCTGGAAATCCTGCGCGAGGAAGGACGGCAAGGCAGTGTGGTGAGCGTGAGGATTCCCCTGCATCCCGCCTCGCCGCGCGCAGCGGCATGGGAGGCGCAGAGCCTTCCATGATCCGGGCATTTCTGGTGGATGACGAGGAGCCGGCTCGGGAGCGCCTGAAGCGCCTCCTCGCGGAAATCGACGGCGTCGAGGTCGTGGGGGAGTCGGCCGATGGAGAGGACGCGCTTCGGGAGATCCCGCGCAGCAAGCCCGATCTCGTCTTTCTCGACATCCAGATGCCGGTGCGCACCGGCATGGAAGTGGCGGCGACCCTCCCACCTCCGCGCCCGCGCATCATCTTCTGCACCGCCTTCGACCAGTACGCCATCCAGGCCTTCGAGCAGCATGCGGTGGACTATCTTCTCAAGCCTCTCAGCCGCGAGCGGCTGCGAGCCGCGGTCGGGAAGGTGCGCGACACGGTGGAATCCGAGGAGAGAATCCTGCGCGAGCTGAGCTCCGCCTCGGAGGCGCAGGCGCTCCTCTACCCGTCGGGGTGCACTGATCTGGCGACTCTGGAAGTGAGCGGCGCCTGCCGCTCCGCCCGGGAAGTGGGAGGCGACTATTACGACTTCCTGCCTCTCGGCGATGGCCGGCTGGCGCTGGTCGTGGGAGACGTCTCGGGCAAGGGGCTCTTCGCGGGTTTGCTCATGGCGGGCCTGCAGGGCCGGATCCAGAGCTTGGCGCGCCGCTACGGCGACGAGCTGGAGCCATTCATGGCGGAGCTGAACCGCGTCATGCACGCTCTCACCGGCAGCAACCGCTACGCCACGCTGTTCTATGGCGTGTACGACGACGCGGCGCGTAGATTGACCTACGTCAACGCCGGGCATCCCGCAGCACTCGTCATCCGGCCGGAGGGGGAGGCGGGAGAGATCGGCGCGGGCGTCGAAATGCTCTCGGCGACCGGAACGGTGGTGGGCCTGCTCCCCGAGGCTCTTTATCATCAGGCCTCCATTCGCCTCGCGCCGGGAGAGCTTCTGTTGATCTTCAGCGACGGACTGCTGGAGACGCAAGACTCCGAGGGCAAGGAGCTGGGCATCGAAGGAATCGTCTCGGTGGCACGCAAACACTCTCGCGGGAACGCTTCCGAGATCCGTGACGGAATCCTGCAAGAGGCGGAAGCCCGGCGCACCGGCGCGCCGCCGGAGGACGACGTGACCCTCGTCGTGGCCCGCGTGCGATGAGCGAACCAAAGCTGCGCGTCCTGCTGGTGGACGACGAAGAGCCGGCGCGGGATCGGCTCCGCCGGCTCCTCGCCTCGTTCGAGTGGGTGGAGGTGGCGGGGGAGGCGGAGGACGGCGAGCAGGCGCTGGAGAAGATCCAGGAGCTCTCGCCGGACCTCGTCTTCCTGGACGTCCAGATGCCCGGCGCCGGCGGGCTGGAAGTCGCCGCATCGCTCCCCACCCCGGGACCCGGTGTGGTCTTCTGCACAGCGTTCGACCAGTACGCCGTGGACGCCTTCGAGCTGCACGCGGTGGATTACTTGTTGAAGCCGGTCACCCAGGCCCGCCTGTCCCAGGCGCTGGAGCGCGTGCGGGAGCGCAAAGCGGGAGGAGGATCCCCCTCGCCCGAGGCCGCCCGTCGCGTCGCTGCGAGCTTCCCGCTTCGCTTCCTGGCCAAAAGCGGCGCCCGCTTTCACGTCGTCCCGCGCGCGGAAGTGCTCTTCTTCTCGTCGGAGGATGGCCTCACGAAGCTCCAGGCGAAGGACCGCTACTACTGGATGCAGCCCAGCCTTCAGGATCTGGAGCACTCCCTCGATCCCGCCCACTTCTTCCGCATCTCCCGATCCGCCATCGTCAACCTCAACGCCATAGGCGAGGTGGCGCCGCTGCCCGGCGGGCACGGAGAAATCCGGCTCGCCAACGGCGCACGCCTCGAAGTCAGCCGGCGCCGCTTCAAATCCCTGATGGACCGCCTCTCGTCCCTCTGACGACCCATGCCGCTTTGCGGGGAAGTGGCGCTGCCTGTAGTATTCACGCATGAGGAATTTTTGAGCGCGGATCTCGCTCCCATCCTGGGAATCGGCGTCGTCCTCGGTTTCCGGCATGCCTTCGAGCCCGACCATGTCGCGGCGATCACCACCCTCGCCGGGCGGCAATCGGGACTTCGTGCGGCCCTGAAGCTTGGATTCCGCTGGTCGCTCGGGCACACGACGACGGTCGCCCTCGTGGCGCTGGCCAGCATCACCGCGGGAATCCGGCTGCCCGCGCGCCTGCAGCCGCTGGCGGACCTGGGGATCGCCTGCCTGCTGGTCCTCTTAGGCGCGGGAGTGATCCTGCGCTGGGCCCTCGGGCGCTGGCATCTCCACTCGCACAGCCACGACGGAGCCTCCCACATGCATCTGCACAGCCACGCGCGCGGCGGGTCGCACCATCACACCCACGCCCGGGCGGACGGCCGATGGGCTTGGGGGGTCGGACTGCTGCATGGTCTGGCCGGCAGCGGGACCGTCCTGGCGCTGCTCGTGGCGACGGTTCCCACCCACTCCGCCCAGCTCACCTGGCTTGCCGCCTTCGGAGCCGGCACGATACTGGGAATGTTCCTGGTGTCCTGGACTCTGTGGGGAGTCGTCCGCCTCGCGTCGCTGCGAGGCACCGCCTGGGTGGCGCTCCTGCGCCTGGCCTCGGCGGCGGCGAGCGTCACGGTGGGTGGATGGCTTGCGGCGAGGACCCTCACCCTGCTCTAGGCTGGCGCCTTCCCGTCCCGCCTCCCGCGGCGATTCCGCTTCAGGTTTTCTGCTGCAAGACTCCGCTCGCGACCAGCGCGCCCACGAGAAGGATCGAGATGAGTCCGTGGGTCGCGAAGACGTGGAGCGCGAGGCCATGCGTGAGCGCTCCCTTCAGATGGATATCCTTCAGGTGGATCCAGGTCGCGCCGGTGAAGAAGACCGCCCAGCAGACGACCGGGGCGATGAGGAACGTTCGCCGGTACCGGATCGCCAGCAGCGAGACGAGCGACATGGCGAGGAAAGCGATCCCGGCGAATTCTTGAAAAGGATTCCCCGGCGGAAAGTCGAAGTACGCGGCGGCCTTCTCCGGGCTGAGCAGGTTCCAGAGGCTGAAAGCCAGCATCGGCACGCCGCAGTAGCCCACCAGCAGGTACAGCAGGAAAACCTCCGCAATCCGCGGAGTCGATGGCTCTTTGAGCCTCGAAGCATGGATAGCGGCGGCCACGAGGACCACGAGCAGCAGGATTAGGAACACGGACCCTCCTTCTTCTCGAGAGTGGCGTTCAGGCCACCGGATCCCCGCGCGCGCCCAGATCCGCGGATCGCTACGCTAGACGACCCGGCGCAGATAGAGCGCGACGACCGCGTAGGCGAGCCCGGCGTAGACGATCGGCTCGAACAGCCGGGTTGGATGGCTCCACGATCCATGGGGAAGGCGGAACAGGACCAGGACCCCCATGGCGCAGAAAGCCCATAGCGTGAACGTCAGGAACGCGTAGGGACGAAGCCTCCAGAGAGCCTCCGCGCCGATCAGTCCCAGGATCGCCAGGACGACCGAAGCCAGGAAGAGTTTCTGCCCGGCCCGCGAGCTGTGGGATCCCATCGTCCGAGCCAGCGCGTAGAGCGATGCGGAGAAGACGCAACATGCGATGAGGGTGACTCCCAGCGGTCGTTTCACTCCGCTCCATCTTTTCGCTTGGTGGCGATTTGCACCAGGAGCGGAAGGGCGCGACGGCCGATCACCCCGGTGGCTCCCGTAACGAAGATTCTCAACGTGGCTGCCTCATCTAGGTTCGCTCTCCCTCACGGGGTGTCGGGGAGCGTGTACTCGAAGTCGTACGAGTGCTTTCCGTCGGTGATCTCGATCATCATCTTTCCCGCCAGCCCCGCGAGCTGCCCGGTGCCGGAATCGGGAACCACGGTGACGCTCAGCTGCGGCGCGCCGCGTGTCATGGTGCCGCTGTGCTGAAAGGCGAAGGTGCCTCGCCGGCCGTGCAACGTCCCGCTGACTCTCTCGACCGCGACGTAGCCGGCCGAGCCCTTCACGTCGGTCATGGCAGTCAGCATCTCGCCTTTGCTGGTTGCTTCGAGATCGCCGCGGAACTGCTTTTCGATCGACATCCTGCCGAGTGCGTCCGCCTCCGCGGCGACGGCCATTGGCTGCTGGGTCAGCTTCACTTCGAACGATCCTCTTGCATGCCTCATCACAACCGTCTCCTTCTGGGATGCGCTGGCCATCGGCTTGGGAGCCTTCCCGTCTCCCGGGATGGCCAAGCTTGCGGAGAGCCATACGCACGCGGCGAATCTGGCCGCGGCCGCCGGCGCATGCTCCCATCGTACCTTGCCGTGCCGGCTCACAGTTCCTGCCGCGGTGCCGCCGTCTTCGGGTCGCCCGTGTTCGGCGTCCCCCTCGGCTCGATCAGGAGCACGCTGGCTTCCCCCGCAGCGTACGGCTGGTGCTCGACGCCGCGCGGCACGACGAACAGCTCGCCCGGACTAAGCCGGACCGTCCTGTCGCGCAAGCGAATCTCCAGACTCCCGTCGATCACCAGGAAAAAGTCGTCGGTCTCGTCGTGCTTGTGCCAGACGAACTCGCCGTGGACCTTCACGAGCATGACGTCGTAGTCATTCAACCGCGCCACCGTCCGTGGCCGCCAGTGGTCCTGAAACTGAGTCAGCTTGGATGCCAGGTTGACCTTGTCCATCGTCATCTCCGCGTCGGTGCCCCCGGATGGCGCGTTCCGTCAGCAGCTCTGATCGTAAGCCTTCTTCAACCAGCGCACGACCTCGGCGTCGACTTGATCGGCAGCCGCAAGGGCGATCTGGACTTTCATGGTCTCATGGATCTTCGAGGGCTGCAGGCGCCCTCCCGGCTTCTGTCCTTCGAGACGCAGGCCGAGATCGACACGGCTCTTCGTGGTGGGTTGGATGCGCGCGAACGTCCGGTGCGGCGCGACCAGCGAGACGTACGTCTTGCGCGCCTGGACGACCGCTTCTCCGAGGCCCGCCGCCGCTTCGATGATGCGGTCGTAGATCGGGCGGAGCTGTGGCCGATCCGCGTACTGTCCCTCGACGAGCTCATCGGAGGAAGCGAGGAAGTAGTCCGGGTAGCCGAATCGTTCCATCACCAGGAGCGACTGCGCGTAGCCGGTGACCCCCTGCTTCGTCAGCCAGGCGCGCAGGACCCTCTCGTCGTTGCAGCTCTCTTTCTTGATGCGGCGGTTCCAGGAATCCACTC
>DASYRY010000429.1:0-2166 GCA_036004025.1 Candidatus Polarisedimenticolia bacterium
AGGCCGCGGTGCGGAATCACCACCCCTTTGGGAGACCCGGTCGAGCCGGAGGTATAGATAACGTAGGCCGGATCCTCCGGCCCGGGCCTCGATGGGACCAACCCTGGAGCGACCGATTCCGTCTCGCCGCCGGTCTCCAGATCCAGGATTTCCGGCACAAGCGCATGAAGATCTCGACCCAGCCGCCGAGGCGCCAGCATCAGGGCGGGTTTCGCGTCCTCTACGAGGAGGGCGAGTCTCTCCCGCGGCAGCGCGGGATCCAGCGGCAGGTAGGCGCCCCCGGCCTTGAGGACGCCGAGGATTCCGACGATGGCTTCGACAGAGCGGTCGGCCAGGATTCCCACGATGGCGCCCGGCGAGACGCCGCGACCCCTTAGGCGAGCGGCGAGACGTGTTGCTCGAGCCTCGAGCTGCCTGTAGCTGAGACACTCGTCCCCGACCACGAGTGCCGTCGCCTCGGGGATCGAGTGCGCCATTTTCTCAATCCTCTCGTGGACTCGCTCCTCCGAGGAAGGGGACGAGAGCGCTCCACTGAGCACTTCGAGCACCCGGCGGCGCCCGGCCGGATCCAGCAACGGCAGGGCCGAGACGCGGGAGGAGGGATCCTCCACGATCCCTTCGAGAAGGGTCCGGAAATGGGTGACCATCCGATCGATGCTGGAGGCGTTGAACAGGTCGGCGTTGTATTCGACGAAGGCATTGAGAGCGTCGCGCGATTCGTGGACTGCGAGGGTGAGGTCAAACTGCGCCCCCTTCGTCTCCAGCAGGAACGGCTCCAGGTCGAGACCGGCGAGTGGCCGGCGGGTCCCTTCCTCTCCGAACAGAAACGCCGGGGAGTTGCGCGCTCTGGCCCGGTGCGGGCGCTCGAAGGAGAACATCGCTTGGAAGATCGGGGAGCGGGCGGGATCGCGCTCGGGCTGGAGGCGCTCCACGAGCAGAGGGAAGGGGAAGTCCTGATGGTCCAGCGCGCCTACCACCGCAACGCGCGACCGTTTCAGGAAGTCCCGGAACGGGGGATCATCCGAGAAGTCGGCACGGAACACCAGCGGGTTAACGAAGTAGCCGACGATCGCTTCGAATTCCGGCCGGCTTCGAGCCGCCGCGGGCGAGCCCACGAGGACGTTCGTCTGCCCGGTGTAGCGGTGAAGCAGCGTCTGAAACGCCCCCAGCAGCAGCGTGAAGAAGGTGACCTTCTCGGAGGCGGCGAGGGCCTTCAGCCGACCTGTGAGAGCTTCATCGATCCTGACCTTGCGGCCATCCCCGCGGTAGGTCTGGACCAGTGGGCGCGGCCGGTCAACGGCGAGATCCAGGGCCGGGAACCCTCCTGACAGCGCCTTCTTCCAGTAGGCCCAGTGGGCCTCTCCCTCGGGACTTGAGATCATCTCCCGCTGCCAATGGACATAATCGGTGTATTCGGCTGCCAGCGGCGGCAGGACTGCGGCCTTGCCGGCTCTCTCCGCCGGATAGAGCACGTGCATCTCCTCCATCAGCACCACGGTGGACCACATGTCGGTGGCGATGTGGTGAGCGCTGACCAGGAGAATGTGTTCTTCGGGGTTCAAGGTGAACAGGGCGACGCGAAACACGGGGCCACGCTCGAGATCGAATGGCTCGTGGGCCCTTTCAAGCACGCGCCGGTTCAGCGTTCGAAGGTCGCAGCCCGAGGCGGAGAGGGCCTCGAAACGCACGGGAAGCCGGTGCGCCTCGCGCTGGAAGGGCAGGCCATCCCGCTCCCCGAACGTGCTGCGCAGCGGAGCGTGGCGATCGACGAGCTTCTGGAATGTACGGCGCATGGCGTCGACATCCACGGGGGCGTGAATTCGCACGGGAAGGTGGACGTTATAGGCGGAACTCGACGGCTCCAGCTGGTGCAAGAACCACAGCGCCCGCTGGCCTTGAGAAAGAGGATGCTCGGCGACGGAAGGGCGGGCTGATGAATGCCGTCGATTCACAAGGGACCTCGCGCGCGCGTGCGGACGCCGGCGCCCGATAAATGCATGGCTCTTTTGTCAGGGCCTGGATTATACAACCCGGCATGGCGTTGGACACCGGAAACGGCCGAGAAACTCCCCTCCTCGATCGCGCCGCGGTGATCCCGGCGGTGGAAGCGCTTCGACTCCAGCCGCCATGAATCATGACGAACGTGTCTTCTCGCATGGGGTGCGT
>DASYRY010000430.1:0-6390 GCA_036004025.1 Candidatus Polarisedimenticolia bacterium
TAGGGGCTTGGCTCTTCCCGACTCTCGCAGCACGAAATCTCATGACCGAGCGCCTTGCGGTCATATCGGATAACGCAGATCCTTAGAACTCTGTTTAGCCAGACCGAGACGAGAACGTGCAACAAAGTGATTCAGGGGACATAGCATTTCCTTCGGAGTGCGGTAGCTGCGGTGAGAAGACGCTTTCGGACCATGATGACTGCTGCGGCATGCATGATGACGCCCATAGTCTCCCCGGCTGTGGCGCTTGCTTGCGGCGATCATTCGAGCGGACATGAATCTGTCTTTCTTGTCCATGGCCTTGGTCGCACGGCCCGATCGATGCAAGGTCTCGAGCGGGAGCTTGCAAAGGTCGGGTATGAAGTGCACAACCTGAATCTCCCTTCGAGACGCGAATCCGTGGAGAATCTCGCCGATCGCGTGTCGGAGGCTGTGAGCCTTTGGACAGGTCCAGAGGACCGTGTCAGCTTCGTGACCCATTCTCTCGGCGGCATCGTGGTCCGATGCTATCTGAGCCGGAAACCCAAGGTGAACGTGGGCCGTATCGTCATGCTCGCCCCACCCAACGGAGGTTCTGAGCTCGCCGATCTTCTCAACGAGATTCCGGTCATGCGGAACATCGCCGGCCCAACTCGGAGGGAGCTTGGTACGAGTTCGTCCCTGACTCGCCTGGGACCGGCGGATTTCGAGCTCGGGATCATCGCCGGAACGCGCAGCCTCAATCCCTTTTCCCATTGGCTGATTCCCGGTCCCAACGACGGCGTCGTCTCCATCGAGTCGGCGAAGCTTCAGGGCATGGCGGACTTCATCATGGTTCGGCGCTGTCACAGTTTCATCATGAACGCCCCCGAGGTCATCGCTCAGACACGCTGGTTTCTGAAAACCGGTGCGTTTCAGCATGAAGACCGCACGTCGATCCGGCTGCCAGCCCCCCCAAGGGGACATCGCACGGTGCGGCTCGGGCGAGGGCTCGAAACTTCTTAAGCTCCTCCACCGTATCTCCGGGCATACCCTCACAGGAGAGAGCACATGACCTCGACCAGCAGGAACGCGAGAGTCGCAGGGTTCCTCTATCTATTGCTCATCCTCACCGCCCCCTTGCGCCTCCTCTTTATTCCCAGCAAGCTGTTCGTGCGTGGGGATGCGACCGCGACGGCCGACAACATCGCGGCTCACGAGACGCTCTTCCGTCTCGGCATCGTCGGCGACCTGCTGTGCGGGGTCATCGTCATCTTCCTGGTGCTGGCTCTTTACCGGTTGTTCGAGGGAGTGGACCGGAACCAGGCTGTGCTGATGGTGGTGGTGGGCGGTGTGATGCCGGCGACGATCGATTTCCTCAACGTGCTGAACGATGCGGCCGCGCTGATGCTGGCGCGCGGCGCCGATTTCTTATCCGCATTCGACAAGCCTCAGCGGGACGCCCTGGCCATGCTGTTCCTCCGCCTGCATCACCAGGAGATCGTTGGGGCCGAGATCCTTTGGGGGCTGTGGCTCTTTCCGCTGGCGATCCTGGTGCTTCGCTCGGGCTTCCTTCCCCGCTTCCTGGGCTTCTGGCTGATCATCAACGGCTTCGCCTATCTGCTCGTAAGCTTTACGGGCCTGCTGTTGCCGCTATACGAGGAGAAGGTCTATAACATCGCCTTCCCCGCCCTCCTCGGCGAGATCGCGATCATGCTGTGGCTCTTGACCATGGGTGCAAAACTACGGGCGGTGGAGCCAGCGGCTTGATCGCGCTTCGCGAGGTTGCATGCGGCTTACTCAGCTTTCCGCTCCTTGTTATGCTGCTGACAGCTTCTTCAGCTGCGACAGGCTGCGCCAGCATGTTGTACTCGGAACGGGAGCCTGCGGTGTGCCCGGTTCACGGCACCAAGCTCAAAGGGGCTCTTGTGCCGACCATGTACGGTCTCGTTCGAATTCCTCCCGATTACATCGATGCTTCGAAGGACTTTCCCTATCCGGCCAGGGTTTCCATGAGAGGGTGCATGGTTGGTCCATTGTCTTCGTGTAACAGGCACGACTGGGCACGCGCTTGTCCACGGAGCACGGAGGCGTGGACGTCCCGGGAGAAGGAGCGTCATGGCTCGAGAAGGGACTCCGGCTCGTAGCGCGGTGGCGGGGCTGATTCCCCATCTCAAGGGGCACGCTTTCCTCTTTGATGGTAGACCGGCTCCGGCTTACGATTCGTCGACCGGGACCCGGTTGCTGTTGATCTTTCTCGTCCTCGAAGTGATCCTCGGGCCCCGGCTGTGGCTTGTGAGCCTGATCGGGCAGCCCGGACCGCCGTATTGGCTGCGAGTATCGGCTCTGCTGGTGCTCGCATTGGTCCTGATCCGGTACTTTGCGAGGTTGAAGCTATCGCAGCTGGGGCTGCGTGGGTGGCGGGAGTGGAGCACGACGGAGAGATCCTACTTCCTTCAGGTGCTGTTCATCGCGAATGTCTTCTTCGCTCTCATCTTCGCCGGTCGATTGTGGAGGATCGCCGGCGAGCCCTCCGGATGGGGGCATGTGGGAGTGGTCCTGCTGACCTACTTCGTTTGGGGCTTCTATCAGGAGCTGATGTATCGGGGGATCCTCCAGAAGGAGCTGGTGAGGCGGTGGGGTGTATTGCCCGGCATTCTTGCCAGCAACCTCGTCTACACGTTCGGCCCCCTGCATTTCTATCACTTCTCCGGTGCCTCGGTTTGGCAGGCGCTCCCGATGTTCGCGGGGATCTTCTCAATCGGATTGTTCTTCGCGATCTTGATGCAGCGATCCGGCAACCTGACCATGGTGGGCATCTTCCATGGTCTCGGTGACAGCTACATCACGGGTCTCGGCACGCTCGGTCTCTGAGGAAGAATGTCTATCGTGCAAGTGAGCGAGGAGGGGTAACTCGATGGATCCGTCTCCCCACATCCGCATCGGGCATGCCCACCTGAAAGTGGCCGACCTGGAGCGCTCGCTGGCGTTCTATTGCGGGGTTCTCGGTTTCACGCTGAAGCAACGCTTCGGCCCCCAGGCGGCCTTCGTCGCGATGGGAAGCTACCACCATCATCTCGGGCTCAACACCTGGGAGAGCGCCGGCGGCAGCCCCCCGCCCCCCGGCACGACCGGCCTCTTTCACGTGGCGATCCTCTATCCCTCCCGGGCCGATCTGGCCGACGGGCTGCGCCGGGTTCTCCGGGCGGGCATCCCGCTCGATGGCGCGGCGGATCACGGGGTCAGCGAGTCGCTCTACCTTCGAGACCCCGACGACAACGGTCTGGAGCTGTACCGCGACCGGCCTCCGGAGCAATGGCCGCGCACCCCGGAGGGCGGGATCGCCATGTTCACCCATCCCCTCGACATCGATGCGCTTCTCGCCGAGCCGGAGCTTCCATGATCGTGGCTGACGCACAGCGAGAGGTTCGCCGCGTCTATCTCGGAGGCTCGGTGGGCCAGATGGTCTCCGGGGCCATCTGGCTGGCTTCCGCGGCTTTGGGCACCTGGGTGGGGAAGCGGGAGGCTATCTGGATGCTGGTCTTGGGCGGCGCGTTCATCTTCCCGATCACTCAGCTCGTGCTGCGAGTCTCGGGCCATGCCTGGTCGCTGAGCCGGGAGAATCCGCTCCGCCAGCTCGCAATGCAGGTGGCCTTCATCGTCCCTCTGACCCTTCCGGTGGTGGGCGCGGCGGCGCTGCACAACGTCAACTGGTTCTATCCGGGCTGCATGATCATCGTGGGCGCGCACTATCTGCCCTTTATCTTCCTGTACGGAGACTGGCGCTTCGGAATCGTGGCCGCGGTGCTGCTGGGCGGGGGAGTGGCGCTTGGCATGGCGCGGCCGAACGAGTTCGTCCTGGGAGGATGGCTGACCGGATTGGCGCTGGTGATCTTCAGCGTCGCGCTGGGGATCGGGAGCGGCAACCGGGCCCCCGTCCCTTCGCCCCGTCCGCGCTGACCCGAGGCGGTCAGCGATCCGGGTCAGGAACGGGCCGGATCCGCCAGATCTTCTCGCAGTATTCGCGGATGGCGCGATCCGAGGAGAAGATGCCGACGCGGGCGACGTTCAGGATCGACTTCCGCGTCCACTCTTCCTGATCGAGAAAAGCGCGTCCCGCACGCTCCTGGGCTTCCAGATAAGGCCGGTAGTCGGCGAGCAGCAGGAACTCGTCCCGCTCGAGCAAGGATTCCAGCAGCGGCCGGAAGAGATCGAGATCGCCGCGGGAGAAATCGCCGCGGGCGATGCTGTCGAGGGTCTCGCGCAGCTCCGGATCGGCGTCATAGAGATCGCGCGGGTGATGGCCTGCCGCCCGCAGCAGGGCTCCCTCGCCTGCGGTGAGCCCGAACGAGAAGAAGTTTTCCTCTCCCACCGCCGCGCGGATCTCGATGTTGGCCCCGTCGAGCGTCCCCATCGTCAGCGCGCCATTGAGGGCGAACTTCATGTTGCCCGTCCCCGAGGCTTCCTTGCCCGCGGTGGAGATCTGCTCCGACAGGTCCGCCGCGGGGTAGATGCGCTGGCCTGCCTTCACGTTGAAATCCGGAACGAACACGACGCGCAGCCGATCGCGCGTCGCCGGGTCGGTGTTCACCACGTCCGCCACGCCGTGAATCAGGCGGATGATCAACTTCGCCATGAAATAGCCAGGAGCGGCTTTGCCCCCGAAGAAGAACGTCCGGGGAGGCTGGTCCTGCGCCTCGCCGCGCTTCAGCCGGTGATACAGGGTGATGATGTGGAGAAGGTTCAGGTGCTGGCGCTTGTACTCGTGCAGGCGCTTGACGTGGATGTCGAACAGCGAGGTCGGGTCCACGACGTGGCCGAGGCGCTCCTTGACGAACGTGCCGAGGCGCCGCTTGTTTTCTTCCTTGATCCGCCTCCACGCCATGCGGAAGGAGGCGTCCATCGCCAGCGGCTCGAGCCGGGGAAGCATCTCCTCCAGCCGGCAGGGCCACTCGGCCCCGAGGTGGCGCGTCAGCAGCTCGGAGAGCAGGGGGTTGCTCAGCAGCAGGAAGCGGCGCGGGGAGACCCCGTTGGTGATGCTGTGGAAGCGCTCGGGCGCGAGATCGTGAAAGTCGCGCAGGACCTCGCTCTCGAGCAGCTCCGTGTGGAGCGCGGCCACGCCGTTGATTGCATGGCTTCCCAAGGCCGCCAGGTGGGCCATACGAATCCGCCACTCGCTGCCCGCTTCGAGCAGGGAGAGGCGCCCCGCTCGATCCTCCTCGTCGGGGAATCGGATGCGTACCTCGTCCAGGAAGCGGCGGTTGATCTCGTGCACGATCTCCAGATGCCGTGGAAGCAGCCTCGCCAGGAGAAAAGCGGGCCACTTCTCGAGGGCCTCGGGAAGGAGCGTGTGATTGGTGTAGGCCAGCGTGCGCCTCGTGATACTCCATGCCGGCGTCCACTCCAATCCGTGCTCGTCCACCAGAAGCCTCATCAGCTCCGCGACGGCGATCGCGGGATGCGTGTCGTTGAGCTGCACCGCGAACTTCTCATGGAACGATTCGAGGGTGCCTCCCGCCGAGAGATGCATCCGGATCATGTCCTGGAGCGAGCAGGCCACGAAGAAGTACTGCTGCTCCAGGCGGAGCTGCTTTCCTTGGAGCGAGTCGTCATTCGGATAGAGCACCTTGGTGATGTTCTCCGAAAGCACCTTCGCATGGACGGCGCCGACGTAATCGCCGAGGTTGAAAGCCCGGAAGTCGAAGGACTCGCTGGCCTCCGCTTTCCACAAGCGCATCAGGCCGGTGATCGGGGCGCGATAGCCGGGGATGGGGGTGTCGTGGGCGACCCCCTGGACGATGCGGCCCGGGCTCCAGCGGACCCGGTAACGCCCTTTCAGGTCCGTATACGATTCGGTGTGGCCGGCGAGGCCCACGCGGTAGGTGATTTCCGGCCTGGCGATCTCCCAGGGATTGCCGGATCGCAGCCAGTTATCGGGGGCCTCGGCCTGCCAGCCGTCCACGATCTTCTGCGTGAAGCTTCCGAACTCGTAGCGGATTCCGTAGCCGATGGCGGGCAGCTGCAGGCTGGCCAGGGAGTCCAGAAAACAGGCGGCGAGCCTGCCGAGACCGCCGTTGCCGAGCCCGGGCTCCTCCTCATGCTCCAGCAGCACGTCGAGATCCTGTCCGGCTCTCTCGACGGCCTGGCGCGCCTCCTGGAGAATGCCGAGATGGATCAGGTTGTTCCCGAGCTGCGGGCCGAGGAGGAATTCCGCCGACAGGTAGCCGACGACCTTCACCCCCTTTTCCTGGAGGATCGGGAGGGTCCGGATCCAACGTTGCAGCAGCCGGTCGCGCACGGTGTACGCCAGCGCCAGGTACCAGTCGTTGCGGGTGGCCGCTTCCGGAAGCTTCCCCTGGAGAAAGCACAGGTTGTCCAGCAAGGCGCGGTGCAGCGTCTCGGCGCTCAGGCCGGTGCGCACGTCCTCCGCCC
>DASYRY010000431.1:0-11465 GCA_036004025.1 Candidatus Polarisedimenticolia bacterium
TAAACAACTTGCGCCACATTGATTTGGATTGAAATCGGTCCTTGA
Organism: Candidatus Polarisedimenticolia bacterium; assembly: GCA_036004025.1. Lineage (GTDB taxonomy): Bacteria > Acidobacteriota > Polarisedimenticolia > Gp22-AA2 > AA152 > AA152. The sequence continues at coordinate 46 of DASYRY010000431.1, forward strand.
CGACCGCTGTCGAGAGGGTAGCGTCCCTCACATCTGCCAAGAAAGAACGCAAGTGGGAACCAACCATCTCTTAAGTCTCGTCAGTCGCTTGAACCAACGGCCTGATCCGCCAGGCGAGGTGCGCCCGGCGGGTGTCGTGCTCGTCGTTACCATTCCAAACATAGGAGGAGGCGATGCGTGTCGAGATGACTCTCCGTCGTTCCATGGCTTGCGCAGGACTCGCCGCTCTCACCATTCTCGGGACCTTCAGCTTCAAACTGATTGCTCAAGGACCGGGACCCGAGGTGGTCCGCGTCGAGGATCGCAGATCTGACTCCCATGACAGCCTTGTCGCACGCCTCTCGGCGGAAAGAGTCAAGATCCTCGAGGACTACGGCTCCTTCGCGCTTGTCTCGATCACCCCGGAGCAGCAGGCCCACCTGAAGCAGGCGCATCTCGAAGTCTCCGCCTTGCCGGAAAGGACGCGAACGGGAAGAGGGACGATCTTCTTCGACACCCGCAACGGCGACCCGGCGATTCCGGCCCACCTGCAGGCGGACCTCGCTCGGGAGCCGCTCCAGGGCCACTATATCGTGCAGTTCATCGGTCCCATCAAGCAGGAATGGCTCCAGAGTCTGCAAGACTCCGGAGTCGAGTTCTTCGACTATCTGCCGTCCTACTCCTTCGTCGTGTCGATGCAAAAGCGAACCGCCGCTCAAATCCGGCAACTGCCCTTCCTCCAGTGGGTCGGGGTCTATCACCCGGCGTACAAGATCGTTCCGTCGCTTCTCCAACCGAGCGCGGGCGACCGCGCCCTGGTGGTGTCCCTCTTCCCCAAAGAAAACCCGGCGCGTGTCGAAGCCCTGCTCGCATCGTGGGGCGCTGTGGTGACCGACCGATGGACCCAGGGGGCCGCCACGGGCCTGCAGACGGCCATCCCCTCGGACCGCGTTCTGGATCTCGCCCGCATGCCCGAGGTCTCCTGGATCGAGGAATCCAGCGCTCCGACGGTGTCGAACTCCGATGCGACGTGGGTCTTGCAGAGCAATCAGAACTCCCCCCAGCCGAATCGCAGCATTCACACCCACGGGCTTCGCGGTGAGGGGCAGATCCTCACGTTCGCGGAAGGCGCGGCCGATACCACTCATCCCGCCCTCGTCGGCAAGGTCCAGCAGCAGATCATCGCCGGGTGCGGAGGGCAGTCGGGGACGCCGGATGCCCATGCCACGGCGGTGGCTTCCATTCTCGCGGGCAATGTGGGAGCCACGACGACGTACGATTGCCGGGACGGTCACGCCCCCGCCGCGAGCCTGATCAACGTGTTCATGGGGCTCACGGGGGGATGCTCCATCTCAGACTGGTACAACTTGGTCTATCTCCCTTCCTGGCAGGCCGGAGTCAGGGTCCACGCCGAAGGGCCCGATGAGGACCATTTCGACTGCAATCCTTCCTACTGCAACGGTGCGGTGCAGCTCGACCAGTTTGTCTGGGATCATAAAGATTTCCTGATCACGATGCCGGCCGGAAACAGTGGAGGCTTCGACCAAGGCGGCATGCCGCTGACCAGGAGGATTCGTTGCGCGGCGCAGGCGAAGAATCTCATCACGGTGGGCGCGACCTGGAACGGGGTCGATGCCAACAAGATGGCCAGCTATAGCAGCCAGGGCGCGGCTTGTGACGACAGGCGGAAGCCGACCCTGGTCGCGCCTGGCGGCGATACCCTGCCCGGGAACGGCCTGAGACCCATCGTCACGGCCGATACCTCGGGCACCGCGTGCGACGGCACCCCCAACAACAAGTACGGCCCTCATGGGGGCACGAGCTTCGCGCATCCCGCCGTGGCCGGGAGCGCCGCGCTGGTGCGGCAGTACTACACCGAAGGCTGGTATCCCTCGGGAATCAAGACACCGGTTCAGTCGTTCATTCCCAGCGCGGCGCTGATCAAGGCCACGCTCATCAACAGCGCCGTGCAGATGACCGACAATAGCGCCTACGAGCAGGACTGCTTCGCGTGCCCGGACTGCGTTCCTCCCCAGCCTTTCCATTGCGAGCCGATCTTCAGCTATCCCAACAACGTCCAGGGCTGGGGTCGCATTCTTCTGGAGAACGCGCTGTACTTCAATGGGGACGCCCGCAAGCTCGCGGCCGTCGACTCGTCCCCGGGCATCACCGGCACCGGCGACGTGCGGGACTACAGGGTCCTGGTCTCCACGAGCAATCCGATCCAACCGTTTCAAGCGACTCTGGCTTGGAGCGACTACCCGGGCGCTTCCAATTCATGTCCGAGCCCGCCGTGCCTGCCCCAGCTGGTGAATAACTTGGATCTCGTCGTGAAGGATCCGAGCTGCACCGTGTACAACGGGAACAACTTCTTCAACGGACAATCCGTCGCGGGCGGGTTCAACGACTATTTGAACGTCGAGGAGCAGGTACGGCTAAACCTACCCGTAGCGGGAGTCTGGACGGTTTCGGTCAAGACACCGAACCTGCCTCACGGACCGCAGCCTTTCGCCCTGGCGATCACCGGAAACGTAGGCAACCTGCTCCCGGGGCTCCCTCAAACCGCTGCGGCCGAGATCTCGACCGGCATGGAAACCATCGTGAGCGGAAACTTCGGCAATACGCTCTCCTCCGACGATTCCTACGAAGTGTTGAGAGAGGTCTTGCAGAATGGCGTATCGGTCCTGGAGCACATCTGGCGATTCGATAACATCCCGCCCTGCCAGACCACCCTGACCCTCAACCTCGAGGGGAACCGGCCGACCAGCTCCGATGGCGACAACTTCAAGTTTGCCTGGTCGGAATCCCAGAACGGCACTTACACCGACATACCGAATGCCGTGATCAAGAAGACCTTCGAGCTGCAGGGTGGGATCGACTACCCCTTCACGCGGACGGAAACCTCTCCGACCATCTACATCAAGGTCCTGGATACGAATCGAACGTCGGGAACGAGCCTCGATACCGTCAATATCGATCGTCTCGAGATCCGCTAGCTCGATCGCAGAGTCGGAGGAGTCCGCCGCGGCTCGCGGTCAAGGCAGGAAGGAGCGGCGTGGAGATAGCGTGGTTCAAGGACAGCGAGGGCAATACCTTGGCCCTGGTCCAAGACGCCTCGTGACAGACTGGGCAGTCGTTTCCAGAGCCTCACCTCTTGTCGAGCGGAATTATGGCGCGGAGTAGCGTGGCGCTGGAACTCTACCGCACTGGCGACGGCGTCCTGGTGGCCTCATCGAATCGAAATGTCCAGGGCGTCACGGTCCCGGCAGCACTCTGGATGGTCTGGCTCCCCAGATGATCGGATGTACGAACCCGTGCGCTTTATCTATTCCGGTCAGCGCACGCGATCCGGGTCATTTTCCTTTCTCACGGCTGGCCCGCGGGCACCGGCGGCGCGAACCACCGGTACAAGGTGGGGATTACAACGAGTGTCAGGAAAGTCGACGTGACCAATCCACCAATGACCACCGTTGCCAGGGGCTTTTGAACCTCGGCGCCGGCCCCCGTTGCCAGGGCCATCGGGACGAATCCCAAGCTCGCGACGAGAGCCGTCGTCAACACGGGTCGCAGGCGGACCATCGCAGCCTGTCGTGCGGCGTCCTCCGGCGAGAGCCCCTGCTCCTCCTGGAGCTTCCTGACAAAGGACACGAGTACCACGCCATTCAGTACAGCGACACCGAAAAGGGCGATGAAACCCACGCCCGCGGAGATGCTGAAGGGCATTCCCCGAACTAAGAGAGCCAGGATTCCACCTGTAGCGGCAAAGGGGACGTTCAGAAAAATGAGAAGGGCAGGACGGTGGGAACCGAAGGCCCCGTAAAGAAACGAAAAGATCAGAAACAGAGCCAGTGGGACAGCGACCATCAGCCGTCGGGTCGCTGCCTCCAGGTGTTCGAACTGGCCCCCCCACGTCACGTAGTAGCCGGAGGGAAGAGTGAGTTTCGCCGCCACCAAACGGCGAGCTTCGGCCACGAAACCCGCCAAGTCTCGGCCGCGAACGTTCGCCTCGACGACGATTCGTCGCTCAATCTGCTCTCGGCTGATCTGCGCGGGGCCCTCTTCGATGCTGATGTCGGCTAGCTGGGCCAAGGGGGTGAGCCGCCCGTCGGGAGCTCCTATGGGGACGGCTCCAAGTGCCTGTGGGTCGGCGGCGACCCCCTCCGCCAGCCGGACGGCGATATCGAATCGACGCCTCCCTTCGAAGACGCTTCCGACGACCCGTCCGCTGCGCGCGGCCTCGACCGCCGCCAGGACATCCTCCACGCGCACGCCGAGACGGGCGATTCGGTCGCGATTCACACGCACACGTACCATCGGGAGCCCGGCCGTCTGCTCAACCTTCACGTCCGCTGCACCCGGAATTCTGGCGAGGACTGCAGCCAAGTCTCTCCCCTTTTGCGCCAGCACATCGAGATCGTCTCCAAAGATTTTCACGGCGAGGTCGCTCTTGGAGCCGGCGATCAGCTCGTTGAAGCGCATCTCAATGGGTTGAGTGAAGCTGAAAATGTTCCCAGGCACATCTTTTTCCAGCGCGGCGTGCATCTCGGCGATCAGGAGCTCTGGGGTCATTCCATTGCGCCATTCCCGTCGAGGCTTCAGGATGACGAACACGTCAGAGAGGTCGATCCCCATGACGTCCGTCGCGACCTCGGGGCTCCCGGTCCGAGAGACGACGGTCCGGACTTCCGGGAACCGACTGAGGGCTTTCTCAATCTCCGAGGTCGATGCCAGGGACTGGCTGAGAGCGACGCTGGGAAGACGCGAGGCTTGGATGACGATGTCTCCTTCGTCCAGGCGAGGGACGAATACCGCTCCTAGGAATGCCGATGCGCCCAGTGACACGGTGAAAAGGGCGGCGGCGATGGCGAGCGTGACCCGAGGGTACGCCATCGCCTTTTCCAGGACCGGAAGGTAGGCGCGCCGCGCCAGTCGTAGAATCCAGGATTCCCTCTCTTCAAAGTCCCCTCGGAACAACAGGGAGCACAAGACGGGAACCAGAGTCAAAGAGAGGAGCAGCGACCCCGCCACGGCGAAGACTACCGTCCAGGCCATGGGCCGGAACATTTTTCCTTCGATGCCGCTCAGGGTCAGAATCGGCAGGTAGACGATGAGGATAATGCCCACGGCGAAGACGATGGGACGCCCGACTTCCCTCGCCGCTTGAGCGATGGCTTCGTGGCGCTCAGCGAAGCCGAGTCTTTTGCCGCCAAGGGTCCGAAGGACATTCTCGACCATCACCACCGACCCATCCACTACCAGCCCGAAATCGATGGCGCCGAGGCTCATCAGGTTTCCGGAGATGCCCGCCCGTACCATCCCAATGAATGCGAACAGCATCGAGAGGGGGATCGCGGAAGCGACAATGAGTCCACCTCGCAGATTGCCCAGAAGAAGCAGGAGGACCGCGATGACGAGCAGTCCTCCCTCCATCAGGTTCTTCGAGACCGTAGCAATTACCCTGGAAACCAGGCTTTGACGATCATAAAAAGGGACGATTCGAACCCCCTTGGGCAGAGACGGTTGAATCTCCGCGAGCGCCTGCTTCACCCGCGCGACGACCTCGCGGGCGTTATCTCCTTGGAGCATCAGGACCAATCCGATGACCGTCTCGCCTTTCCCATCCCGGGTAGCTCCGCCGATCCGAAGCATCGCTCCTTCCCGGACCTCCGCGACATGCTTGATGAGAATGGGTGTCCCTTCCGAAGTGGTGCCCACCACCACTTTCTCCAGATCGGAGATCCCCGAGACCATGCCTTCGCCGCGGATCACGTACCCCTCGCCCCCCTTCTCAATGATTCCGCCCCCACGGTTCAGATTGTTCTGCTCCACGGCTTCGAAGATTTGAGGAAGACTGAGCCGGTAGGCGAGAAGTCGGGTCGGGTCCACAAGGACCTGAAATTGTTTGGCCTGTCCACCCCATATGTTCACCTCCACGACCCCTGGGACACTCCGAAGCCGGTACGCGATGTCCCAATCCAGGATCGTGCGGAGGTCCATCGCGGAGAACCCTTCTCCTTCGAGCACGAATTGGAAAACTTCGCCGAGACCCGTGGTCATCGGGCCCATCTCCGGACGGGGTACTCCAGCCGGAATGGCCTCCTGAGCAGCGGAAAGACGCTGTTCCACGAGATTGCGAGCGAAGTAGATGTCCGTCCCCTCCTTGAAGACCACGGTCACGGCTGAAAGGCCGTAGCGGGAGGTGGACCGGATTTCTTCCAGATTCGGGAGTCCGCTCATCGCGTTCTCCACCGACCGGGTAATGAATTGTTCCACCTCGACGGGGCCGAGGGCCGGAGCCTTGGTCAGGATCTGGACCTGGACGGTGGTCACGTCGGGCATGGCATCAATCGGGAGTTGGGAAAGGGCCACCCACCCCAGGATCACCAGAATCACGGCGCCCATCGTCACGGCGAGGCGGTTGCGAAGGGAGAGGGTGATGATGCGTTCGATCATCAGTCCTCCTCCCCTTCGATAGTCCCCTTGAGGAGCTCGGACTTCAGAATGAAAGCCCCCTGCGCCACGATCCTCTCGCCTTCCTTGAGGCCATGACGAATCTCCACCATTCCGTGGGCTTCCCGTCCGGTTTCCACCGGTCGGAGCTCGAAATGGCCGGGCTCCTTTTCCACGAAAACGGCGGGGAGACCTGCAATCTTCTGGATGGCTCCGGCCGGAATCGCCGTGGCTTCGATCTCCGACGCCCCCCGGAGAGGGACCGCGACGGTCACGAACAAGCCTGGACGCAACTTGCCAGACGGGTTGTCAAGGATGACTCGGACATGGGCTGTCCGGCTCGCCTCGTCGAGGCTGGGTTCAATGAGGGCGATCCGCCCGGTGAAGACTTCTCCCGGGTAAGCATCGGTCCGGACTTCCACCTCGCCCTCCTCCCGGACCTCGCCCAGGTCCTTTTCGTAAACATCGGCGATGGCCCAGACTCGGGAGAGGTCGGCGATTGAGAAGAGCGATGCCTCCTTCTCAACCAAAAGGCCGGGGGAAATCGTCCTTTCCAGGACTACACCACTCATTGGAGCTGTCACCGAGAACTGCGAAGGCAAATCGGGGTTCAGTCCGGGGCCATTCGCATCCAGGCCTAATCGAGCCACGTCCTGCCGTGCTGCCTCTTTCTCCGCCTCGGCCGCCTCCGCCTCGGCCATTCGCGCATCCACCTCCGCGCGGCTCAGGGCCTTCAGCTCCAGGAGTCGCTCCGCCCGAGCCGCTGCTTCCCTGGCCGCTCCCGCCCGGGCCGCGGCCGTCCTGAGTCGAGCCAGGACTGCCGTCACTTCCGGCCCCTCGATGACCGCCAGGGACTGCCCCGTCCTGACCCGCTCTCCGACGTCGGCAAGAACCCGGACCACTCGCCCCCCAACCCGTGCTCGGACCGAGACACTCTTCTGCGCATCCGATCGGATGACACCGCTCGCGACTACGTGCGGATGGAACGCCTCACGGGAGACCGGAACGACCCTGACACCTGCGGCACGAAGCACTCCCTCCGTCAGGAAAACCATCCGCGTCTCCGACTTCTCCGTCTTGGGTTGCTGTTCCGGTGATGAGGTCGGTCCACATCCGAGAACGAGGGCCGCAAGAATCCAAGCGCAGGTCCCCATCGACACCGTACTGCTCCCGTTCAAGCGGTTGGTATGCATCATCGGACGATCTCCGTTCCCAGGACCCGATTGAGCTCGATCTCCGCTCTTCGGGCTTCTGCACGCAGGTCGATGGTTCTGAGATGAACAGCGAGCGCTGTCCGGTAAGCATCCAGGAGCTCGAGAATCCGCATCTCCCCCGCTTCGTAGGCTGCTCGAGCTATTCCAACCAGTTCTTCGGGATCTCCCGCAGCGGCATAAGCCCCTGCGGCTTCGCGGCGGGCGATGGCCTCGGCAAGGGCCGACTCGGCCTGGGCCATCACTTGACGTGCGAGAGCTTCACGCCTTGTGCGCAGAAGCGCCTCTTCGGCGCGGGCGATGGCGCGGCTGCCTTGCCCACGGTCGAAGAGGGGTAAGGAAAAGGAAATGGCTGCGACGCCGCCGGTGCCCGAGACACCATCGACCTCGGTAGTTTTGATCCCGATCGCGAGAGAGGGCTCGGGGATGGCGCGGCGTCCTGCGGCCTTCGCCAGGTATCCGGCCCTCTCCACTTCCGCATCAAGAGCGATCACGTCTCCTCGGGACGCTGCAACGGCCTTGACCTCGCCGAAAGGGGGAAGAACACCCCCCGCCTCGAGATGCCCTTCGGCCACCAAGCCATCTGAGGACAGCCCAAGAAGCGCGGCGAGCCGCGCCCTAGGTCGCGTCTCCCGCCCGCGGGATTCCAACAAATCCGCTTCAATCTCGGCGCGCTCCCGCTGGGCCCGCATCCGGTCGAATCCTGAAGACTCCCCCTCCTTCTCCCGGGCCTGGAGCACCTCCACCAATTCGCTCAGGCGAGAAAGGCCGGTTCTCAGGGACGAGCTCCGTTCCTGCGCGGCAACCAAGTCGAGAAACGACTCACGGACGTCGGCACGGATGATACTGACCAGAGCAAACCCGCTCCTAACCTCCGCTGCCACGAGGCCGCTTCGTGCCGCCGATTTCTCGAGGGAGAGTCGGCCCGTCAACGGCAGAGGGAACGAAAGAGTTTCAAGCCGGTCCACCGTTCCAAGGGCCTCTTCGCGCGATAGGAGAACTTCAGGGTTGGGCCACAGGCCCGTGGCACGCACCTCGGCCTGGGCATGCTCGACCTCGCGGTCGAGAATGCGCACCATGGGCGACGCCTCCGCGAGTCGGAGGGCCTCATCCAGAGTGATCCGTTTCGACTCGGCCGCCCCGAGGGCTAGAGGCGGTCCGAGAATCAGCAAGAGCGACAGTTGTCTAGTGTTCAATCAAATCCTCTCATCATTGCGAGAAGGGTCCAGCCCGGACAACAAATGGGCAGGACACCGGGAAAAGCCCGAAGGGTTAGAAGGGTCTCTTGATCGAAAAACCCGTTCAGTTCGGGGGTAGAACTGCGACCAGGCAACCGGCTGGTTAGGAGGCGGCTAGTGGGATGTGATCGATGTCAGAGGAAAAGCCCGTGGTGAGCTGATAGGTGGGTGGTGCAGGCGCTTCGGAAACGCTCCGAGACTCCGGAATCGAGAACGCTTCCAGAGCGGGGATGTTGATCGAACAGCAGAAACAGTCCGGGACGCAGAAGTTGGCGCACGCATCAGGCGATGGCGTCTGGGAGCGTGTGTCGGTGGAAAAGTGATCGCCCTCGCCGAATCGCAGCGGATCGCATGGGCTCCCCGCGAGGTCTGCGAGGATCACGAGCAGCAAGAGACTCGCCACCCCCCTCAACAGAGTTGCTCCCGGACCGGCTCCAAGAATGCGGGCAGAAAGGCTCATCCACATCTCCCGCCGAGAATAATAGGTGCGAGCGGGCATCGAGTCAATTCCGACGGGAGTTACTGCTATTGCATTTTTTAGCCCGAACGATAGGGTAGGCAGGGCGAAAAATGCGGATCGGTCCGATTCATTTCCGAAATCTCTCGCTGCTTGGATCTCTTGTTGGCGGAGGGAGCAGGATTCGAACCTGCGGAGCTTGCGCTCAATGGTTTTCAAGCCCGTTCCAGCCTCAGCATGGGGCCTGCTCTAGCCAAAGAAGTCCAATGACACCAGCCGCTTCTTATCATTCGGACTCGGCTACGGTCGGAGCACTTTGGTTGGGCTCCGCCACATTTCCCGCACAGCTGGAACCAACTCATCGTCCATTCCCTGTCTGATCTTCTTGCCCCCGCCCCCAGAGGACGGTGCAGGTACGGTCTCTCAACTCGCTCCCGCACCGTCGTTGGAACGATGCTCTTTCCGGCGCGCCTGCGCCCCGGCCCGCGGCCTCCGGACTGTGCTTCTGCACCAGCCCCGCAATGCTTCGGCGACGAGGCGTACCGCCGGCTCGCGGACGATGTCGTAGTGGTCGGCCGGAACGTCATGGACGTCGACGCCTCCCACGGCAAATTCCTTCCATCCGTGCGCCGGATCCCCGAGCGCGGCTCCGGGTGCCGTGGCGCGCAAGAGACACACCTTGCCCGGATACCGGCCCGGCTTGTAGCGCCGCAGGGCCTGTACGTGGCGTCGGACGATCCTCTCGATCCGCCCCAGCAGAGACCGATCCAGGAGTTCGACCTGCGCCTGTCCCATCTCGGCCATCACCAGGGAAGTGACGGCCTCCTCGTCCAGATGGGCGAACCCTCCCCCAGGATTGGGAGCGCGGGAGTCGACGAGGGCCAGAAGGGCAGTCTTCTCCCCTTCGCGCGCCAGCCGGCTGGCCATCTCGAAGGCGACGATGCCGCCGAACGACCAACCTCCGAGCAGGTACGGGCCCTTGGGCTGGATACCACGGATACTCTCCAGGTACGCGCCGGCGAGCAACTCCACGGTCACGCCTTCCGGCAGGTCCGCCGTCAGTCCGGGAGATTCCAGGGCGAAGAAGGGGCGCTCTCGCCCGAGCCGATGAGCGAGGGTCGCGTAACAGACCCCCATTCCGCCAACCGGATGCACGAAGAAGAGGGGCGTTCCGCTCCCGACCGACTGAAGTCGGAGGACGGAGGCTGGTGAGAACGGCTTCCGGGTTGGAGACGAATGAGGTTCGAGGGCTTCGGCCTCTTCGGGCCCGCGCAGAATCGAGGCGAGCCCAGCGAGAGTGTCGTCCTGGAAGAGCGCGGCGAGCGGCAGCCTACGGCCGAGCTCCTTCTCGATTCGGCCCAAGAGGTCGACCGCCAGCAACGAGTGGCCTCCCAGCGCGAAGAAGCCGTCCTCGAGGCCGACGAGATCCACGCCGAGAAGCTCACGCCAGATTGCAGCGAGCCGCTTCTCGACATCGTTGCGAGGAAGCGTCCGCCGGGTCTCGGATTCCCCCGCGGGGATCGGCATCGAAGCCAGAGACCTGCGGTCCGTCTTTCCACTAGGAGTGCGCGGGAGCCCTTCGACCATGCGGATGAGCCCCGGCACCATGGGACCGGGCAGGCACGCGCCGAGGAAGCGCTGCAATTCCATCGGCTCCACAAGAGCCCCGTCGCGGGGCACAATGAACGCCGCGAGACGGCTTCCCGAGGCATCCTCGCTTCGGACCACGACGGCCGCTTCTTGCACGTCCGGGTGGTGGGCCAGCGCCGCTTCGATCTCTCCCGTCTCGATCCGGAACCCGCGCACCTTCACCTGCCCGTCCCGCCTTCCCAGGAACTGAAGGTTCCCGTCCGGGAGCCAACGTCCCATGTCGCCCGTGAGGTAGAGCCGTGCTTCGGGAGTCCGATCGAACGGGTCCGGGACAAACTTTTCGCTCGTAAGGTCCGGGCGGCGATGGTACCCACAGGCCACGCCGGGGCCTCCTATTCCGATCTCCCCGGGCACGCCGTCGGGAGCGAGACGCATGCGTCGATCGACCAAGTAAACCTTCGCGCCCGGGATCGGGCGCCCGATGGGAATGCTGGC
>DASYRY010000432.1:0-4686 GCA_036004025.1 Candidatus Polarisedimenticolia bacterium
CAAGGCGGGAAGATTCTCCGTGAGAAGACCACCGGAGCTCCGAGCGGCGTCCTGCTGGACGGCGCCATGGAGCTCGTCGAGGGGAAGATCCCGAAATCCGCGCTTCAGATCCGCCAGCGCTGGATCGAAACCGCCGGCCGGCACCTCCTCGCCTGGGGAATCACCTCGGTCCAGGACGCGGGAGTCGAGCCCGCCGACATCGATCTGTACAAGAAGATGGTCGAGGAAGGCTCCCTGCCTTTGCGCGTGTACGCCATGCTGGGGGGTTCCAACAGGAAGCTCCCCGACTACTTCGCGCAGGAGCGCGTCGTGGGATACGGAGACCAGCGCTTCACTTTTCGCGCCTTGAAGGTGGGAGTCGACGGCGCTCTCGGCTCTCGCGGAGCCGCGCTGCTTCAGCCTTACAGCGACGACCCCCAGAATTCCGGGATCGTCACCATGTCGGGCGACCAGCTCGAGGAGATCACGCGCGAGGCCCTCCGGCGGGGGTTCCAGGTCTGCGTGCACGCGATCGGGGATCGAGGCAACCGTATGGTGCTGGATCGATTCGAGCGCGCCCTGCAGGCGGTCCCCGCCTCGGATCCGCGGCTGCGGATCGAGCACGCCCAGATTGTCTCCCCCGAAGACATTCCTCGCTTCGGGAAGCTGGGCATCATCGCCTCGATGCAGCCCGTCCACGCCATCTCCGACATGCCCTGGGTGCCTGCGCGACTCGGGCCGGATCGTCTTGCGGGGGCCTATGCGTGGAAGTCCTTGCAGGACGCCTCGGCCCGGCTTGCTTTCGGATCCGACGCTCCGATCGAGGAGGCGAATCCTTTCGTCGGTCTCTACGCCGCGATCACCCGGCAGGACTTGCACGGCGCGCCGGAAGGGGGCTGGCTTCCCGAGCAGCGGCTGAGCCGGGAGGAGGCCTTGCGCGCCTTCACGATCGGCGCCGCCTACGCCGCCTTCGAGGAAGGAGAGAAGGGAACGATCACGCCCGGGAAGCTGGCGGATCTCGTGGTCCTGGGTCAGGATTACTTCGAGGTGCCGGATGCGGAGATCGCCAAGCTCCTGCCCGAGATGACGCTTCTCGGGGGGAAAGTGGTCTATTCCCGCTCGGCGAAATAGCCCGCCCTGCCCTTCATCCCTGCGAGTCGATGAGCGCGGAAACCCCGCCCACCTAGCGCGAAGGAGCCGGCGTCTGGCGTTGCTGGCGTGAGGCCAATCGGGCGCGCGCCGCTTCGATCTGCCGCTTCAGGTCCTCGATCTCCCGCTGCCGGTGCTCGATCTCCGGCTGCATCTCCCGGCGGACTTCCTCGCGCGCCGCCGCCAGCGCCTCCTCCTCGCTCATCGACTTGCATGCGGCGGAGCTCAGGACAAGGAGCAGTGGAAGCGACCCCAGGGCGAGCGTCACGAGCGGACGTGAAGTCACCTCAGGCTCCTCCCCCCGACGCTTCCTCGTTCTCGAGCCGCTGCAGCTCGCGCTTGAGGGACTCGATGCTTCGGTCCATCGCATCCAGCGATTTCTGCACAGCGCGGCGGGTCTCGCTGCGGGCTCGCTCCAGGGCCGGCTTGCTCACCTGGACTCCGCGATACCAGACTTTCTGGCCCTCCCGTCCGAGGGTCCTGCCGGCCTTCGCGGCGCTCTTTCCGACTTCTTTGCCCGCCTGACCCACCGCCTTCCCCATTTTCTTGAAGGAGCTCTTCATCGACTCGTCCGCCGCGGTGCGGGGCGCGCCGAGGGCCAAGCAGACGATCATCAGAGCCGTTCCCGCGAGCCGTCTTTTCATGTCGGTGCCTTCCGCGTAGAATTGCACCAGGGTCGCCCACGCCCGGGACCGGCTCATTCTAACAAAAGGGAGTCCGATGCGACGTGCCGCCTTCCGGCGTCTGGTCTCCGAAGCACTGGAGGATCTGCCGCGGGAGTTCCTGGACAAGATGAACAACGTGGAAGTGGTCGTCGAGGGCTCGCCGACGCCTGAGCAGGACTGCCTGACCGGGAGCGAGGAAGACGAGGAGGAGGGGCTCCTCCTGGGTCTGTACGAAGGCACTCCCCTCACCGACCGCTCCACCCAGTACGCCGCGCTCCCCGACCGTATCATCCTCTTCCAGGACAACATCGAAGCGGTCTGCGAGACTCAGGAGGAGATCCGCGAGGAGGTCCGCAAGACGGTCCTGCACGAAATCGCCCACCACTTCGGCATGGGCGAGAAGCGCTTGCACGAGCTCGATTATTGACATGCACCACCGACAGTCCCTATAATCTTTGCATCCGCGAATGCTGATTCAGCGCCAGGACCGAACCATCCAACTCGGGCGCTGACCCACCGGGAACAGGATGCCGGAACAGTCAGAAACCAACCGGGAAGGCTTGATCTACGACTGGAACTCTGTGCGCGGCGATTTCATGCCGCGCGATCCGATCCAGCTCGACGACGAGACGCTCCGTGATGGGATCCAGGGGCCCTCGGTGACCGATCCCCCCATCGAGGAGAAGAAGGAGCTGCTCCTGCTGATGGACGCCATGGGCATCGATACCGCCGATGTCGGCCTCCCGGGGGCCGGTCCCCGCGCGGTCGAGGACGTCACGGCCCTGAGCACCTTCATTCGGGATCGGAGGCTCAAGCTTCGCCCCAATTGCGCCGCGAGGACTCTGGTCCGAGACGTGGAGCCGATCGCCAGGATCTCGCAGCGCGTCGGTATTCCCATCGAAGCGTGCCTCTTCATCGGCTCCTCCCCGATCCGGCAGTATTCGGAGGACTGGACCCTGGAGACCTTGCTCCAGAACACCCGGGAATCGGTGCGCTTCGCGGTGAAGGAAGGTCTCCCCGTGATGTACGTGACCGAGGACACCACCCGCGCGCACCCCGAGACCTTGCGCGCCCTCTATACCGCGGCGATCGAATGCGGGGCCCGGCGCGTCTGCGTCTGCGATACGGTGGGCCACTCCATGCCGGAAGGCGCGGACCGCCTCGTCCGGCACGTATGCTCCATCGTGGAATCCACGGGAGAGAAGGTGGGCGTGGACTGGCATGGTCACCGCGATCGGGACATGGCGGTCATCAACACGCTCGCCGCGATCCGTGCCGGAGCGACCCGCGTGCACGGCTGCGCCCTCGGAGTCGGGGAGCGCGCCGGCAATACACCCATGGATCTGGTGCTCGTGAACCTGAAGCTGCTGGGCTGGATCGACCGCGATCTCACGCGGCTGCGCGAGTACTGCCAGGCGGCGGCACGGTCGCTCAAGGTGGGCATTCCCCGGAACTATCCCATCATGGGCCAAGACGCCTTCGAAACCGGGACCGGAGTGCATGCCGCCGCCGTGATCAAGGCGTTCCGGAAAGGAGACGAGTGGCTCGCCGACAGGGTCTACTCCGGCGTACCCGCGGGCGATTTCGGATTGAAGCAGAGGATTCGCATCGGTCCGATGTCCGGGAAATCGAACGTGACGTACTGGCTGGAGGAGCGCGGCATCCCCGCCGAGACGGAGCTCGTGGACCGCATCCTCGCCGCGGCGAAGCGGTCGAGCCGTCTTCTGGAGGATCCCGAGATTCTGGCGCTGGTCCGGGGAGAGGAGCTCTCATGAGGGAGCGTCCCTCCCGGCTCGGCGACGTCATCGACGATTGGTGCAGCCGGTGCCGCCTGCTGATGAATCACGGAGTCGTGGGCATCGTCGGCGGAGAGGTCAAGAAGGTTCGCTGTCACACCTGTTACTTCGAGCATCCCTACCGGCGTGGGAAAGCCGGAAAACCGCAAGATAGGAAGCATCGCGAGATGAAAAAACTGTTTGATCAGGTCCTGAGGAGCAAGGCGCCCGCGGTCGGGGTCGCCGAGGCCCCGCACAAGCCACCCGTCACGGGCCGGAAAGTCCGCATTGCCCGCCCCGAAGAGCGGGAAGATCACCCTCACCTGCAGCGCAAGACCGATCCCCCCGCAGCCACTCTCCCGCCCGCGCCCAAGGACAAGGGGAAGGTGGCTTCATGGCGAAGGGCCTGGGAAGATCGAATCAAGAAATAAAGGTGGGATAGGGAGGGTTCAGCTCTCGTCGTCGGAGGTGTCGTTCTCGATTTGATCCCAAGAGAGGATGCCTTCTTCGACGAGCGACTCGAGGGCCTCCAGGAAGTCCTCCGAGCCTGTGGAGCCCGGGGCTTGGTGCACGGCATCGGTGACCTCGCGGTAGATCTGTTGCGGGGTCATGGCGCGGAACCGCTCGAGCGTCTTGGGATCGAACTTGACGAACATGATGGCCTCCCAGGCCGGCACGGAACCTGCCCTGTCGATCAAGAGTCGCTTGGCTTTCAAGGGAAGGCGAGGGCCACGCAAGGGTAAGCCATTCGCCGAGAGCGGTCAAGTGGAGTCGAGTTGATTTCGAGCGAGCATCCCCGAGGTTCTCAGCGATGAGCCGCGATGCCGGCGATGCGCTCTATTTCCGCCAGCTCCTCGCCGGGCGGGATTTCGCGCTCGAGGATCCGGTGGCGACCCAGATGCAGAACTTCGCCTATCTCGTGGGCGACCGCGACACCCGGGAGTGTCTCCTCGTGGATCCGGCCTGGGACGTGGCATCCCTCGTGAAGCGCGCGCAGGAAGACGACATGACAGTCGTCGGCGCTCTGGCGAGCCACTACCATCCGGATCACGTGGGCGGCGAGATGATGGGCTACTCGGTCGAGGGAGTCCGCAAGCTCCTGGAGATCCTGCCGGTGA
>DASYRY010000433.1:0-5326 GCA_036004025.1 Candidatus Polarisedimenticolia bacterium
GTACGCGCCCTACCACCTCAAACAAGGGGCCGAGGCGTGGCCTTCGAAGCGGGAAGCTTTCGGCGATACGGTGGTGGACACCCTCTCCGAGTACTGCCCCGCCCTGAAAGAATCGATCCTCCACCGGCAGGTGCTCACACCGTGGGATATCGAAAAGATGACCGGCCTTGGCGAAGGGAACATCTTCCAGGGTGAGCTGAGCCTCGAGCAGATTTTCTTCCTGCGCCCGGTCCCGCGCTGGGCGCGCTACCGCACCCCCATCCCGAACCTCTGGATGTGCGGATCCGCGGTCCACCCCGGGGGAGGAATCATGGGAGCGCCCGGCGCCAACGCCTCACGGGAGATCCTCCGCTCCCGATCCCTCTGAACGGTCCCGAGGAGAGCATGGCCTACGACGTCATCGTGATCGGAGGGGGACACAACGGGCTCACCGCCGCGGGTCTGCTCGCCAAATCGGGGCGCGAGGTGCTGCTCCTCGAGAAGCGGGACCGTCTCGGAGGTCTGGCCGCCATGGAGGAATTCCATCCCGGCTATCGCGTCCCCGGGCTCCTGCACGATACGGCCTCGGTAAGACCGGCGGTCGTGGACGCGCTCGAGCTCGCGCGGCACGGACTGCAGTTCCGGCGCGACGAGATGCCGATTTTCCTTCCCCTATCCTCCGGAGGCGGGCTTTATCTTCATCGCGACCCGGTGGCGGCAGCGACCGAAATCCGCAACTTCTCGGTGCGGGATGCTTCCCAATATCTCCAATTTCGGGAATTCCTGGACAGGATCCGCCCCTTTTTCCTGCGGGTGCTGGATCGGCCCGCGCCGGAGCTGGCGGCCTCTGGATTCGGGCACCTCTTCGAGCTGGCGGGCGCCGCGCTCGCCCTGCGCAGGCTGTCGCCGAAGGACATGATCGAGATCCTGCGCATCGGTCCCATGAGCGTCGCCGACTGGCTGAACGAGTGGTTCGAAGGGGCGCTCCTGAAGGCGGGGCTGGCGCAGGGCGCCGTCCTGGGAAGCTGGATGGGACCTTGGTCGGCCGGAACGGTGGTCAACTTCCTCCTGGATGAGCTGCGACGCGGAAAGGAAATCCTCGGGGGACCGGCGGCGCTGATCGCCTCGCTGGAGGCTTCTTGTCTCTCCCGAGGGGTGGAGATCAAGACGTCGTGTGGGGTGGCCAGGATCCGGATCGACTCAGGCAGGGCCCGCGGGGTGGCACTGGAAGACGGCACCGAGCTCGAAGCGGCGGCCATCGTGTCGAGCTGCGATCCGAAGCGCACGGTCCTCCAGCTGATCGATCCCCGTGAGGCGCCATCCTCGTTGGCGGGCGGCATCCGCCTCTGGCGCTGCCGCGGGACCACGGCCAAGATGCATCTCGCCCTGAGCGGTCCTGTCGATTTCTCGGGCCGGCCTGGGACGCGGATCGAAGCCGCGCGCACGGGCGAGGAGCTCGACGATCTCGAGCGCGCCTTCGACGCCGTCAAGTATGACCAGAGCTCCCCCGTCCCGGTGCTCGATGTCCGGATTCCCACGGTTTCGGATCCGTCGCTCGCCCCCTCCGGTCACCACGTCGTCTCGATTCTGGCCCACTTCGCTCCCTATCACCTGCGGGGCGGCTGGAGCGAGGAAGCGCGCAAGAGCTTCGGCGATGCCGTGGTCGCCACCCTCGCCAAAGCCGCGCCCTCCCTCCCCGGGAGGATTGTGGCCGGCGAGCTCCTTTCACCGGTGGACCTCGAAGACAGATACGGCATTACGGAGGGGCACATCCACCACGGCGAGCATGCGCTGGATCAGCTTTTCTCATTGAGGCCGCTTCCCGCCTGCTCCCGGCAGGCCACGCCTCTTCCCGGATTGTTCCTGGCGTCCGGAGGCACCCACCCGGGCGGAGGGATCACCTGCGCGCCGGGGGCCCTTGCGGCCGAAGCCGTCCTCGCCCAGCGCGGCTGAATCAGAAAACCGGTTCAAGGGGATTGAAAGGAACGGGCGCGAAGCTCATCGAGAGGCCTCACGACGCCCCCGCGTACCACGTAACGGAGGTGCCGGAGGTTCTTGATGTCCCGGCTGGGATCGGCGGACACGACGAGGAGATCCGCGACTTTCCCAGCCTCCACGGTGCCGAATTCCTCGAGGCGATGCATGGCGAGCGCGCCATTGCGGGTCGATGCGGTCAGCACTTCCATGGGTTTCATGCCGGACGCCTGCATCGCCTCCATCTCCTTGTAGACCGAGACTCCATGCAGGGTCAGGGGATTTCCCGCGTCGGTCCCCATAGCGATAGGTATCCCCGCCTGGTGCACCGCCTTGAGATTGCCGCGAGAGACCCTCGAGGTGTTCTCGAAGTACTCTCGACGCCGTCGCGCCGCCTCCGGGTCGGACGGCTCCATCCCGAACTGAGAAGTCAGCTTCAAGTGCTCCAGAGTCTCCGAGTCAACGCACCCAGCGGGATCGTCGACCGCGGGAGTGGTACGCTTCTCCGACGCCTCTGCCAATCTTCGGTAGCCGTCAAAGACCGTGAGCGTCGGGCAGTATAGGGTTTCTTTCTCTCGCGCCAGCTTCAGGAACTCCTCATCCACTTGGACGTCGTCGACGCTGTGCACCAATAGTCTAGCCCCGGCCTTCAGCGCCGCTTTCGCCTCTCGCAGGCCCGTGGCGTGGACGATGAGAGGAAGCTTCCGCCGGCGGGCTTCCTCTCCGGCGGCGCTGACCAGGCGGGCCATCTCCTCGAAGTCGCGATCGCGAACCGGAATGAACCAGATTTTCACTGCATCGGAGTGATGCGAGGCAAGATACTGCACCCCCGAAAGAGCATCGGCCTCCTTGCCCAGATAGATGAATTGCCTCTCCGCGGGAAGGTTCAGCCAGAAATCCCAGGTGGAAAGGAGAGGCCCGGCGGCGGCGACGTGCGGAGCCAGGAGATCTTTCTCGAACCGCCTGCGGAGGTCCCAGGTCCAGGGATACCCGCCCACATCGAAGACCGCGGTGACCCCCGAGCAAAGATAGCTTCGTAAGAAGCGCTCGGGGTGAGCGCGCAATCCGGCCTCCACCTCTTCATAGGGGAAGCGCTTCCGCACGTCGAGCGCATCGGGCCTGCCGTCCGCCCACCCCGTCTGCGAGAAGTGCACGTGGGCGTCCACGATTCCCGGAGTGATCCAGTTGCCGGTCAGATCGAGGATCTCCATCCCCTCGGGGACGGGGCAGGTGCTGCGCTTTCCCGCACACTCGATCTTCCCGCCGCGGAGAATCACCACGGAGTCTCGCATGGGGGTCCCTCCCCGGCCGTCCAGCAGCGTCGCGCCCGTCAGCGCCCGGGGGGCGGGGGGAGTCCCGGGCTCGCTTGCGAAGGCGCTGGTCACCGCGATCCGCCACCCCTCGGGGGTCCTGACGAAGAATCGCTCGGAAATCCCCGCCTGCTCCACGTCCGCGTACCGTACCCGGAAGCGATAGCTGCCGTACACCAGTCCCTGCCGCACGGGGACGAGCTGCAGGTCGAGCCCTTCGAAGAAATCCGGCCAGTGCGCTCCGGTCTCCTTGGCGAGCGAATCGAACCCCCGCTCGACGCCTCCCGGCCCCGTCCGAGCGAGGTTCGGGGATGGGAGATAGCAGGCGAGGTAGGCGTCGCGATCTCTCTTGCGGATGGCGGCGAGATTCGCCTCGAACAGACTCCTCGCCGCGGAGAGGTCGTCACCCTCGGCACCCGAAGCATGCGGCGCGAGAGGAGCAGGGACCCACAGGAGCAAGGTGAGCAGGGGAATTCGCGCCAGCCAAAGCGCCGAGCACCGCACGGAATCAGGCCGAGACGGAGGGATCGCTCGCTCGCAGATCCCTCGCCAGCAGACGGTGGAAATGGTAGGCCGCCATCTCGATCGCCGGAGCGTAGATGCCTCGATCGTAGGCGGGAGAGCCCAGACCCCGCTGGACGGACTCGCTGATCGAGACGTCTTCCTCCTGGACCCGATGACTCGCCGCGATGCTGCGCTCGATGAAGTCCTGCGCGGCGCTCCCCTCGGTGTCGCGGAAGAAGAAGTCGAACACCACCAGGGTCCTGTCGTGCGCCAGCGGAACCACCCAATTGGTGTCCAGGATCGGACCGTACCGGTTGATCATGAAATTGGGATAGAAGAAGGCATAGAGCGCCTCCTCTCCGATCCTGTCCGCGAAGTCGCCCTCGCTCTCGCCGGGTTTCTCCTCGGGGGCCTTGCACGACTGGATCGACAGACGCTCGAACAGCTCCGTGCGGTAGCTTTTCAAGTCCAGCTGCCCCGCGAGCGCGCGGTGCAAATACGAGACGTGATAGCCGCCGTCCAGATAGTTGTCGACGTACACCTTCCAGTTGCATTGCATCGTATAGCTGCGCCGGGCCGCGAATCGGAGAGCGCGCCATCCCAGCCGCTCCAGTCGCGCCTCGAGATCGCCGAGCTGCTCGCGCAGCGGGACGGGGTTTTCCCCCAGATGAACAAAAACCAGAGGCCCCCAGGACTCCACCGCCACGGGTCTGAGGGAGAACTGCTCCTTGTCGAACACCTCGCTCTTGCCCAGCCGCGGGGCCCGGAGGAGAGCGCCGTCGAGAGAGTACGTCCATCCATGATACGGGCAGGCGAGCTCCTCGAGCCTCCCCTCTCCGGCGCACACCTGCGCCGCATGGTGGCGGCAGACGTTGTGGAAGGCGCGCAGGGTCCCCTTGCCGTCGCGAATCACCACGTAAGGCTCGCCCAGGAGGCATCCGGTGAAAAAATCTCCCGGCTCGCGGACCTGATCGACCCTTCCCACCGCCTGCCAGGTTCGCCGGAACACCCTCTCGCGCTCGCGCTCCAGGAACCCGGGCTCCAGGTACCAGGAGGCGGGAGGGGTCCAGGCGCGCTCGATCGGCAGCGTCGGGTCGAAACGCTCCAGCTCCTGCTGCATCCGCATCGACATCGTGGAATCCATCCTCATGCCCGCTCCTCGGGGAGGTTGGCCCATCGCGACCTTCCCACCAGCTTGACGAACGAGCAGGCGCCGCGATCCTCGCGGAGGTACTCCCTCCCCTGGCGAAGAATCCGGTACAGATGCTGCTGCCGTCCGGCTCCGACGGGCACCACCATACGGCCGCCGTCCGAGAGATGCGCCAATAGGGGCTCGGGGATCAAGGGCGCGGCCGCGGCGACCAGGATGCCGTCAAAAACCTCTCCCTCGCCCAACCCGAGGGATCCGTCGCACACTCGCACTTTCACGTTCTCCAGCTCCAGAAATTCCAGCACTTTTTGGGCCCGGCGCGCCAGCTGCGGGATGCGCTCCACGGTGAGGACTTCCCCCGCGAGCCTGGCGAGAATGGCGGCCTGATAGCCGGAGCCCGTTCCCACCT
>DASYRY010000434.1:0-2757 GCA_036004025.1 Candidatus Polarisedimenticolia bacterium
TCGACGCCGGATCGATCGAGCCTGAACGGAGCACTCGGATCACCTCTCAGGAGTCACGACATGGCGGCGCAAAGGTTTTTGGCTTTGACGCAACGTGAGGCCGATCCGAATGATGATTGACGAGCTCCGTATCGATCTCGATCGGACCCATCGCTTGCACGAAAACCGTCGAGCGTTGAATCGCATCAAGACGTCGGAGCTCGGCCAGGTCTCTTACCTTCCTACCTCCTCATCCACGAACTAAAAGAACGCCTGCCCCGGGATTGTCTCCCCCGGGGTGGGCGCCCCTTTTCATTCCCGCTGGTCCAAGGATGGTACGATGAAGTCCCATGAATCCCGATGCCGAAAGCCTTCGTCTCTCGCAAGATGCCCGGCGCGAGAAAAACTGGAAGCGCTGGGGACCCTATCTCTCCGAGCGCCAGTGGGGCACCGTTCGCGAGGACTATTCGGAGAATGGAGACTGCTGGAGCTACTTTCCGCACGATCACGCCCGCAGCCGTGCCTATCGATGGGGCGAGGACGGCCTGTTGGGGATCACGGACCGGGAGTGCAGGCTCTGCTTCGCCCTGGCGCTCTGGAACGGACGGGATCCCATCCTGAAGGAGAGGCTCTTCGGCCTCACCCACCACGAGGGAAACCACGGCGAGGATGTGAAGGAGTGCTACTACTACCTCGACTCCACTCCCACCCACAGCTACATGAGAGCGCTCTACAAGTACCCGCAAGTGGAATTCCCCTACGCCAGGCTGGTCCAGGAAAACCGCGATCGCGGAAGGGATCGGCTGGAGTTCGAGCTGGCCGACACCGGGGTGTTCGCGGAGAAGCGCTACTTCGACGTGACCGCGGAGTATGCCAAGGGCGATCCCGATGACCTGTTGATCCGGATCAGCGCGGCAAATCGCGGTCCGGAGCGGGCCACGCTCCATCTCCTGCCCACCCTCTGGTTCCGGAACACCTGGAGCTGGGGCTGCCGCCCGAACGCGGGTGATTTCAAGCCCGACATCCGATATCTGGAGTCGGGCACCCTCGCGACGAGTCACGCCTCGCTGGGCCCGATGCGACTGGCCGCGGGACCCGGGCCGGGCGGCAAGAATCCCGCCTGGTTTTTCACCGACAACGACACCAACACTTTTCGTCTCTTCGGCTTCCCCAACCAGAGTCTGTTTCCGAAGGATGCCTTCCACGAGCGGGTCATCTCGAATCGCCTGGATGCGGTCAATCCGGCACTCCGCGGCACCAAGGCAGCCGCTCACTACGTCCTGGAGATTCCCGCGGGAGAGGTGCGAACGGTGAAGCTGCGCCTCGTCTCGCAGGCCGGTGCGCCCGAGGCCGCGTTCGGGAAGGAATTCGACGACATCTTCGCCGCGCGGCTGGCGGAAGCGGACAGCTTCTATACATCGATTTTGTCCCCCGGCCTGACTTCGGAGGAGGCGCGTGTCTGCCGCCAAGGCTATGCGGGCCTTCTCTGGAGCAAGCAGTTCTACCACTACGTCATTCAGGACTGGCTGGAAGGAGACCCGAACGGACCGCCCCCTCCCGCCGCGCGCCAGAACGGGCGCAACCACGAATGGACGCATCTCTACAACCGTGACGTGATCTCGATGCCCGACAAGTGGGAGTACCCGTGGTACGCCGCGTGGGATCTGGCGTTCCACATGCTTCCCTTCGCCAGGCTCGACGCTCAGTTCTCCAAGGAGCAGCTCATCCTCTTCCTTCGCGAGTGGTATATGCACCCGAACGGGCAGCTCCCCGCCTACGAGTTCGCCTTCGGCGACGTCAACCCGCCGGTGCACGCCTGGGCCGCCTGGCGCGTCTACAAGATGACCGGCGAGCGCGGAAAGCGCGACCGGCACTTCCTCAAGCGCGTCTTCCAGAAGCTGCTCCTCAACTTCACCTGGTGGGTGAACCGGAAGGACCCCGTGGGGAACAACGTCTTCTCCGGCGGCTTCCTGGGACTGGACAACATCGGCGTGTTCGACCGCTCCCAGCCGCTCCCCACCGGGGGACACCTGGAGCAGGCGGACGGCACCGCCTGGATGGCCTTCTACTGCGCGACCATGCTCTCGATGGCCCTGGAGCTGGCGCGCGACGATCTGGCGTACGAGGACATGGCCTCCAAGTTCTTCGAGCACTTCGTGGCGATCACCGACGCCATGAACACGCTGGGCGGCACGGGGCTGTGGGACGAGCGGGACGGCTTCTACTACGACCGGCTCCACGTCGACGGCACCTCGGTGCCGCTGCGGGTCCGATCCATGGTGGGCCTGATTCCCCTCTTCGCCGTGGAAGTGCTGGAGGAGGACCTCCTCCAGCGACTCCCCGGATTCAGGAAGAGGATGGAGTGGTTTCTGCACAACAGGAAAGATCTCGCCACGCAGATTTCCTACCTCGAGACCTCCCCCGGTCACGGTCACGGTCACGGCCACGGCCACCGGCTTCTCGCGATTCCATCCCGCCAGCGCCTCACGCGCGTGCTGGGCTACCTTCTCGATGAGAAGGAGTTCCTCTCAGATTTTGGCATCCGCTCCCTCTCCAGGTTCCACCTGGACCACCCCTACGTCTTCGACCTGATGGGCCGGGAGTACCGGGTGGATTACTCCCCCGCCGAGGGGAATACGGGGCTGTTCGGCGGCAACTCCAACTGGCGCGGACCCATCTGGTTCCCGGTCAACTTCCTGCTGGTGGAAGCGCTGGAGCGCTATCACCACTTCTATGGCGAGACGTTCAAGGTCGAATGCCCCACCGGCTCGGGCCGGA
>DASYRY010000435.1:0-2509 GCA_036004025.1 Candidatus Polarisedimenticolia bacterium
AGAAACACCCCCATGATATTCTCAAAACCGCGACGGTGCGTGTAATGTGGAGGAGATCACCATGGGCGAAGTCTTGAGCCGCCGATCGATTCATGAAGGACGCGTCATCAGTTTGTCGCTGCAGCGGGTCGTTCTGCCGAACGGCGCGCAGACCGATCTTGAAGTGGTCGAGCATCCGGGAGCTTCCACGATCCTGCCGTTTCTTGGCCCCGAGGAAATCCTCCTGATTCGCCAGCATCGCCACTGCGCGGGGGGCGACATTCTCGAGGTTCCCGCGGGCACGATCCATCCTGGAGAATCGCCCGAGGCTTGCGCGCGGCGGGAGATCGAGGAAGAGACCGGCTACCGGGCGGGCAGGCTCGAGCCGCTCGGGTGGATATGGACCACCCCTGGATTCACCACGGAAAAGATCTTCCTCTTCGCGGCTCACGATCTCACGCCCGGGCGCGCCTCGACCGATGCGGATGAAATGATCGCTCCCGAGCGCATGGGCTTTCACGACGCTGTCGAGCGCGCCGCCTCCGGCGAGATCACCGACGCCAAGACGATCGCGACCCTGTTCCGGGCTTCGGCGCGGCACCCGCACAAATAACCCGGCGATTGTTGACCTGCCCGCTCCCGCCGCGCTATCCTGCCACGCTTCCGCCCCGGCCCTCACGGAGAGCACGATGCCGCCGAGAAAATCGGACGTCGCATTGGCCGACCTGCTCAAGGAGAAGCGCGCCTTCAAGCCGCCCGCCTCCTTCACCAAGCTCGCCGCCGTGCGCGACGCATCGCTGTATCGCAAGGCGCGGCGGAATCCCGAGAAGTTCTGGGCGGATCTCGCCTCGGAGCTGCGATGGGAGAAGCGCTGGAAGAAGGTGCTGGACTGGAAGCCTCCCCACGCGAAGTGGTTCGTCGGCGGCCGCATCAACGTCAGCGCCAACTGCCTCGACCGGCACCTGGACTCCGCCCGGCGCAACAAGGCGGCCCTGATCTGGGAGGGAGAGCCCGGTGAGCGGCGAACCTATACCTATCACGATCTGCACCGGGAAGTCTGCCAGTTCGCCAACGTTCTGAAGAAGCTCGGAGTGGGAACCGGGGATCGGGTGGCCCTTTACCTGCCCCTCATCCCCGAGCTGCCCGTCGCGATGCTCGCCTGCGCGCGGATCGGCGCCCCGCACACCGTCGTCTTCGGGGGCTTCTCCGCCGAGTCGCTGAGAGATCGGATCCAGGACTCTCAAGCCAAGGTCCTGGTCACCGCCGACGGCGGCTACCGGCGAGGCGGCCACGTTCCCTTGAAGCAGGTCGCCGACGAGGCGGTCGCGGGCTGTCCCAGCATCGAGCACGTGGTGGTCGTCAAGCGCGGCAATTTCGAGATCCGGTTCAAGGAGGGACGCGATCACTGGTGGCACCGCCTGATGCAGGACGCAAGTCCCGCATGCCCCGCGATCCCTCTGGATTCGGAGCATCTGCTCTACATCCTCTATACCTCCGGGACCACCGGAAAACCCAAAGGGATCGTCCACACCACCGGCGGGTATCTCACGGGCGTCTACGCCACCACGAAATACGTCTTCGACCTGCGCGAGGAGGACGTCTACTGGTGCACCGCGGACATCGGCTGGGTGACCGGGCATTCCTACGTCGTCTACGGCCCGCTCGCCTGCGGCGCGACCGTCGTGATGTACGAAGGGTCCCCCGACTGGCCCGACCGCGGACGATTCTGGCAGATCGTGGCGAAGTACGGCGTCACCGTCTTCTACACGGCCCCGACCGCGATCCGCGCCTTCATGAAATGGGGAGACTCCTTCCCGAAAGCGCACGATCTCTCCTCGCTTCGGCTGCTCGGCACCGTCGGCGAGCCGATCAATCCGGAGGCCTGGGTCTGGTATCACTCCCGAATCGGGGGCGGGCGGTGTCCCGTCGTGGACACCTGGTGGCAGACCGAAACCGGGATGATTCTCATCACTCCCCTTCCCGGAGTGACGCGCCTGAAGCCCGGCTCTGCGACGATCCCGTTCCCGGGCGTCGACGCCGCGGTGGTCAATGAGCGCGGAGAAGAGGTGAAGGTGGGAGGAGGCTACCTGGTGCTGCGCAAGCCCTGGCCCTCGATGCTGCGCGGGGTTTATGGCGATCCGGAACGCTACAAGGAGCAGTACTGGAGCCGCTTCCCGGGCGTCTACTTCACCGGGGACGGCGCGAAGCGCGACAAGGACGGCTACTTCTGGCTGCTGGGGCGAGTGGACGACGTCATGAATGTCGCGGGGCACCGCATCGGCACGATGGAGGTGGAGTCGGCCCTGGTGGACCACGCCGGCGTCGCGGAGGCCGCCGTGGTGGGAGTCGGGCACGAAATCAAGGGAACGGCGATCGCCGCCTTCGTGACCCTGAAGGAAGGGACCCCCCAGACTTCCGAGCTGGCGGGCGAGCTGAAAGAGCACGTCGTCAAGAAAATCGGCGCCATCGCCCGCCCCGAGCAGATCCTCTTCTCGGCAGAGCTTCCCAAGACCCGCTCGGGGAAGATCAT
>DASYRY010000436.1:0-3121 GCA_036004025.1 Candidatus Polarisedimenticolia bacterium
CCTCGGAATGGATCTTGAGCAGGTCGCGCGTCGCGAGCGCTGAGCTGTCCGAAGCAGTGAGGCTCACCGCTTGGGCGGTCTCTCCCAGGTCCAGCAGAACCTCCGCCAGACGCTTGAGGTCCGAAGGGCGGGGTGTCTCGGTGGAGGTCTTCACCTGGAGGCCGCCGACTTCTTGACGAAGGTGAGAGAGGATGCACTCGTGCACGCGGGCGAGCAGCTGATTGCGATCGGTGGCGATCCCTTCCGCCTCGCGGAGCGCCTGGCGCGCCTCCGTGGTTTCCCCCAGGCCGAGGCGAGCCCTCCAGAGGCGGACGAGCAGGATCAACCGCTCGCCAGGCTCCCAGGTCCGCTTCAAGGCTTCGTCCAGGAACTCGACGGTCTCATGGAGCTTTTCCGCCGCGAGGAGCATCTCGGAGAGCAGGGAGACGAGTCGATAGCTGGCGGGACGTCGCGGATAGAGGCGGCGCGCCTCATTGAGCGCGTCCGGAAGGATCGAAGGGGTGGCACGGATCCCCGATTCGAGGTCCAGCACCGCCGCGTCGAACTCCTGTCTGAGCGCCAGCGCCTGAGCGCGCGCCAGGCGCGCCTCGCCGAGACGCGGCTCGCTCTCCAGCACGGAGTTCAAGCCCTTCAGCACGGGATCCACCAAGCCCGCCTCCCTTTCCAGCGCTTTCCGATAGGCGCGGGTGGCCGCGGGGAGGCGTCCGGCTCGCGACAGGATCTCCGCCGCCAGGAAAGCCACCCTCGCCGTCCCCGAATCCTTGGCCACGATGCTCTCGAGCAGCGAAAGCACTTCGTCGTTCGCTCCTTCGACCCGGAAGGCGGCTTGCGACAGCTTCTCGGCGGCCGCGGGCACCTCTCCGTCGGCCAGATAGATCTCGGCCATCGTGAGGTAGGGGCCCGCGACGGTGGGATCTCCGGCGATGATCTCGGAGCACAGCTTGATCACCTCCGGCGCACACGCCGGATCCATGCGATAAGCGCTGCGACAGGCCTCCGCCGCGAGGCTGGTCTCCTTCAACACCCTTTGCGCCCGCGCCACGCACAGCAAGGCCGGCGCCAGGCGGGGAGATCGAGCCAGGATCGCTTCCAATCGCGGCAGCATCGATCGCGCGCACTCGGGCCGGCTGTCGAGGAGGTTCTGGATGGCCTCCGTGGCGGCGGCATCTTTCCCGAGCGCGCTGAGGATCTCCACCCGGGCCTCGGCCGCCTGGGTCGCAGCCGGGAAAGCGGCGCGGATCCGGTCCAGCTCGGTGAGCACGCCTTCCGAGATCCTGGTGTCGTTTCGAAAGGCCTCGAGGAGCCTCGCGACGGCGTCCTCCATCCGGCCGGCCTCGGGTAGAATTTTCCCCAGCGCCAGGGACGCCAACGGCACGCTGGGATGCCGGTCGAGCAGGCGCTCCAGGCGACTCGCCGCGCTTTCGGCCAGAGTCGTGTTCTTCCGGTAGGCGTTGTAATACCGCTTCACCGCGCCGGTGATGTCGGCCTTGTCCAGGGCGACATCCCCGAGATCGAGCTGCAGAGTGGCGGTGGTCGCGTCGTCCCTCAGCCGAAGAGTCTCGGTGGCGAGGATCTGGACTTCTTCCATCTGGCCCGAGAGAACGAGCGCCGAGGAGAGTCCCAGCCGGATTTCGATGTCCGAGGGAGACTCCCTCAGAACCTCCCGGTACTTGGCGAGAATCGGCGCGAGGAGATCGGGATTGAGGGATCGAATCTTTTTCAGCTCCTCCGCCGCCAGCTTGAATTTCCTCTGGTCCAGATAGAGACCCGCGAGGATGTGGCGGACCTCCACCGCCTCCGGGTGCTTCTCGAGCAGGCCCTCGAAGATCTCCTGGACCTCGTTCATGCGATCGGGGGCGATCGAGGCGAGATCCTTGAAAGCCTGGACGGCTTCGCCGAGAGCTCCCGAGAGAAGCGCCGCCTCGCCGAGGCCAAAGCGCGTCGCGGCGGGAAGGTTCTCTCCCGAAGCCAGCTTCCGGTAGGCCGGCAGCGCGGCCTGGGCGCCCTCGGGGGAAGTTCGGGCGATGGTCGAGAGAAGTCGCAGAATCTCGCGCGCGTGGCCAGCATCTCCTCCTGCCAGTGACTCGAGCACGGGAATCGCCTCGAGGGGAGCGCCGGCGGCGAGGTGAGCCTCCGCGAGGGCGAGTCCCAGAGCACCATGGGCCGGCGCCGATCGAAGAGCGTCCCTGGCTTGCTCGACGATCTCCCCGGCGCATTCCGGCTCCTTGATCAATCGATAGCGCAGGAGCGTCGCGGCCTTCAGGGGCTCCCCCTCCCTCAGGAGGATCCTGGAAAGCGCTTGAGCGATCGGACCCGGCGTGGTGCCCGCATCGAGCAGCGAAAGCAGCTTGGGGACCAGGATGGGGCCTTCCTCGGGGGAAAGCTCCAGGACCTTCTCGTATCGCTGCACGCCGGAAGCACCGCGCCCCGCTTTGAAGTCCAGGTCCCCAAGCAGGAGGTAGGTGCGTGCGTGCTGGGGCAGGACCCGGGCGACTTTTTCCAGAGCCTTGGCGGTCACGTCGTCGCCGACGCGCTCGGAGGCGAGGAGTATCGCCTCGACTGCAAGGACCGGCTTTCCGGCGGCGATGTAGGTATCGGCCAGGGCGAGACGGAGCGCCGGATGCTCGTCCATCCTCGGCGTCAGTTCCTCGAGGAGGGAGATGATCTCGCTGCGATGCGATCCCGATTGGGCCAGTCCGCCCAGCGCCAGGAGCATCTCCGGGAATTTCGATTCCGCCCTGCGGGCCCGCGCGAGCAGCCAGAGCACGTCGGTACGACCCGGGTGCTTGCTGGCGATGGCGTCCAGCCTGCTTGCCACTTCCGGCGCCGCCGCGGCCGCGTCCGCCTCCAAGGAGTGCTCCAGATGTTGGAGGGACTCTGGAAGCTTCCCTGCCTGCAGAAGGAGATCCACCAGGGCAAGACGCAACGGAAGGTTCTGGTAATCCCGTGAGAGGATCGATTCCAATCGAGCGCAGATCCGATCCGCCTCCTCGGGGTTCTTCTGCAGGATGTTCCGGTAGGCCTGCGCCGCTTTGGTCGCCTCGCCGGTCCTTTCGAGCGCCAGCGCCACATAGAAAGCCGAGTGCAGAGAAGTCTTGGTCAGCTTTGCGAGGGGGGCGTT
>DASYRY010000437.1:0-6965 GCA_036004025.1 Candidatus Polarisedimenticolia bacterium
ACCTCTACGACATGGGGCCGCCTGAGCCGTGGGAGAAGCTGAAGCGGCGAGAGGGCCGGGACGGAATCTTCGCCGGCCTGCCCACCACTATTCCCAGCCTGCAGATGGCGTATCGGCTTCAGCAACGCGCGGCGTCGGTCGGATTTGATTGGCCGGACGCGGGCGGACCGGCGGAGAAGGTGCGGGAGGAACTGGGTGAGGTACTGGAAGAGCTCGAGAAGTTGTCCACAAACGTGTCTCCAGCAGCCTCCGACCCCAACGCGCTGGCGGAGGCTCCCGACCGACTGGTCGACGAACTTGGCGACCTTCTGTTCGCCGTCGTCAATCTGGCACGGAAGGCTCACGTGGCTCCAAGTCTCGCGCTGGACCGCGCCAATCTCAAGTTCCAGCAACGATTTAGAGAAGTGGAGCGCAGGGCACTTGAGAAGGGACTTGAGGTGGAGACTGCGGGACTTGAGAAGTTGGATGAGCTCTGGGAGGCGGCCAAAATGCGTGAAGAGTCAAGGGGTGAAGGGTGAAGAGCGATGGGAAGCCCAGCCTCCTCAGCAGGTGGGGCCCTTTCACCCTTCCATTTCACCCTTCCCGCTTCTCAGGGATAAAGTCGGTGAATCTGCCTTGGGAACGCAATGGCTTCTCGAATGTGGGGGAGTCCGCAGATCCAAGCCACCGTCCGTTCGACCCCCAGTCCAAAGCCGGAATGGACGAAGGTCCCGTACTTCCGGAGATCCAGGTACCAGCGATACGCCTCGGGATCCAACCCCTGCTCCCGGATTCGGGCGAGGAGCCGGTCGTGATCGTCCTCCCGTTGCGAGCCGCCGATGATTTCGCCGTACCCTTCGGGGGCCAGGCAATCATTGTTCAGCACGGTGCGCGGGTCCTCGGGGTTCTCCTTCATGTAAAAGGCCTTGACCTGCTTGGGGTAGTTGAAGACGAAGACCGGCCGATCGTATTGTTTCGCCAGCAGGGTCTCGTCATCCCCACCCAGGTCACTGCCCCACGTGATATCGGAGCCCAACCCGTTTAATCTGTTGATGGCATCGGTGTACGAGATCCGGGCAAAGGGCGGCTTCACCTGTTCCAGTGGCAGCAGGTTCCGCTCCAGCTCCTTCAGCTCGGCTCCCCGGCGCTCCAACACCCGCTCCACGACGTAGCTGACGAACCGCTCCTGAAGCCGCATGTTGTCATTGGAGTCGTTGAAGGCGACTTCCGGTTCGACCATCCAGAACTCGGTGAGGTGGCGGCGGGTTTTGGACTTCTCCGCGCGAAAAGTCGGTCCGAAGCAATAGACCTTTCCGAACGCCATGCACGCGGGCTCGAGGTAGAGCTGTCCCGATTGGGTGAGATACGCCTTCTGGCCGAAATAGTCGGTCTCGAAGAGCGTGGAGGTTCCCTCGCAGGCGGAGGGGGTGAACATGGGGGAGTCGATGAGGACGAATCCACGCTCGTAGAAGAAGTCCCGGCATCCCTGGCAGACCTCGTTGCGCAACCTGAGCAGCGCGTGCGGCCGGGAGGAGCGCAGCCAGAGGTGGCGATGGTCCAAGAGGAACTCGGGCCCGTGCTCCTTCGGGGTGATCGGGTAGTCCTGGGCGGCTTGCAACACCTTCACGTCCTTGAGTCCCATCTCTACGCCGCCCGGCGCCCTCGGCTCGTTGCGGATCGTGCCCGTCACCTCCACGGAGGACTCCTGTCCCAAGGTGCCGCACGCGGCGAACACCTCCGGGGAGAGCTCCTTGGAGATGGCGACGCACTGGAGGTAGCCGGTCCCGTCCCGGACGACCAGGAACCGAATCCGTCCCGACTCACGCTTCGCATAGAGCCAGCCTCGGACCAGGACCTCCTTGCCTGCCGATTCTCCCAGGTCGCGGATCGCGGTGTGCCCCTTCACCCCTTCAAGCTCCTTCCTCTTCGGCGGTCTTGTGCGGCTTGTGCTCGGCGATGATCTTGGTCTGGATCGGGGCGGGAACCTCCTCGTAGTGGTGCAGCTCCATGTGGTAGGAGCCGCGGCCGCCGGTGATCGATTTCAGCGTGTTGGAATAGCTGAGCATCTCCGACATGGGCACCTGCGCCCGGATGATCTGCGTGTGCCCCTGCGTCTCCATCCCCTGCACCCGCCCGCGACGGCTGTTCAGGTCCCCCATGATGTCTCCCATGAACTCCTCGGGAGTCTCCACCGACACGTCCATGATTGGCTCCAGCAGGGTGGGCCGCGCATGCTCCATGGCGGTCTTGAACGCCAGGCTTCCCGCGATCTTGAAGGCGATTTCGGACGAATCCACCGTGTGATAGGCGCCGTCGTACAGGACGACCCTGAAATCGACGACGGGGAATCCCGCCAGATAGCCGCGCAGGCGCGATTCCTGGATCCCCTTTTCGACCGCGGGGCGGAAATTCTGCGGGATCGAGCCTCCGAAGATCTCGTCGAGGAACTCGAAGCCGCCGCCGCGGGCGAGAGGCTCCATGCGGATCTTGCAATCCGCGAACTGCCCGTGCCCGCCGGTCTGCTTCTTGTGGCGGCCGTGCCCCTCCGCTTTCGCCTTGATCGTCTCGAGATAAGGGACCTTGGGGGGATGGAGGATCGCCTCGACTCCGAACTTCTTCTTCATCTTGGCCACGGCGACTTCCACGTGCAGCTCGCCGGTGCCGCTGATGAGCATCTCGTGCGTGCGCGGGTCCCGGCTCACCTTGATCGTGGGGTCCTCATCGGCCAGCCGGTGCAGAGCGCTGGAAATCTTCTCTTCGTCGCCGCGGCTCTTGGGCTCGATGGCGAACGAGATCGACGGCTCAGGAAAGACGACCGGGGCGTAGAGGATGGGATGGGCCTTGTCCGCGAGCGTGTCCCCGGTATGCGTCTCCTTGAGCTTGGGAATCGCCGCGATGTCCCCGGCCTTCACCTCCGGAACGTGGATCAGCTCCTTTCCCTGCATGAGCGAGATGGTGCCGAGCCGCTCGGCGCTGTTGCGCGTCACGTTGTGGGCCGAGGAATCGGACTTGATCGTGCCGCTGTAGACTCGGAACAGGCTGATGCGTCCCGAAAAAGGATCCGCGATCGTCCTGAAGACCAGCGCGGAATAGGGTTCCTGAGGCGTGGGATTGCGGACCGACTCGGCGTGCGTCTTGGGATCGGTGCCTCGGATTTCGCCCCGTTCCGGCGGGGAAGGGAGCAGGTCCACGAGCGCTTCCATGAGAGGCTGAGCGCCGGCGTTCAAAAGGGCCGAGCCGCACAGCACCGGAAAGAGCTTGCGCGCCTTCACGGCCGCGGCGAGACCCGAGCGAAGCTCCTCTTCCGGGAGATCGCCCGCCTCGAAGAAAGTCTCCATGAGCTTCTCGTCGGTCTCCGCGACCATCTCGATGAGCCTCTCCCTCGCGGCCTTCGACTCCTCCGCCAGCTCGGCGGGGACGGGGACGGTCTCCATCTTCCCGCTTTCATCGCGGCCCCAGACCCGGGCCTTCATTTCCACGAGATCCACGACGCCCTTGAAGTCCTTCTCCGATCCGATGGGGATTTGGACGGGAACGGCGATCCTTCCGAATCGCGATTGGATCGACTCGAGGGCCCGGGAGTGGCTCGAGCGCTCGCGGTCCAGCTTGTTGATGAACAGCAGACGCGGAAGGTCGAATTCCTCGGCGAAGGACCACGCTTTCTCGGTCTGGACTTCCACTCCGGCCACGCCGCACACAACGGTCACGGCGGCGTCGGCGACGCGCAGGGCGCCCTTGGCGCTGGCGATGAAGGTGCCGTACCCCGGCGTGTCGATCACGTTGATCTTGTTTTTCTTCCACTCGAAGAAGCAGAGGCTGGCGGTGATGGAGACTTTTCGATGGATTTCCTCGTCGTCGTAGTCGGTGACGGTGGTACCCTGCTCGACCTTCCCCAGACGGCTCACCGCTCCCGAGTCGAAGAGCAGCGCGGACACCAGGGAGGTCTTGCCTGCGGCCCCATGGCCGATGACCCCCACGTTGCGGATTTCATGGACGTCGTAGACTTTCATGCCCGGGTTCCTCCGGTGGCCGCGGCCGACCTCCGATCCCCGCGCACGGGCTGGTCGCGCGGAGAGGCTGCCAAGGAGGCGATTCCGCGAATGGGAAGCTGTCTAGGTTGAATGGCGGGTCAATATAGCACAGCGCCGTTTTCGGTCTCAACGCCGGGCGCGTCGGGGCGTGCTCTTCACCGGCCGGCTTTGACTTCGCTGAGAACCTTCTCGGCCAGCCCCCGGACCGTGCCGCATTTCGGATCGTTCACCAGGCAGCGGGCGATGGTGTCGTTCTGGCATCCGCAGCTGCAGTTCTCTTTGTTCACCCGCTCGAGGAAGCGCTCTTTTTGCTTGGGGGTGAGCGTGCTCAGGTCGATGCCCGGGAGGCGCATGAAGTAATTCTCCCGGACCGTGACTCCACCCTTCGTCTGTACGGGCTGATTCTCCGGCGCGGGAGCCGTCTGGGGCTTGGGGGCCGGCTTGGTTGCCGTCTTGGAAGTTTTTTTCACCGGCTTGGAATCGGAGTCGGGGGAGGCCATCAGCAGCGCTCCCGCCGCCAGGCCCGCCAGCAGTGCCGAGGCAAGGGTGCGGCAAGCTTTCACGAGGGGTTCTCCTTCTGGCTCGGATGTTCCGCAGCGGGACGTTTCATCCCAGATTTCGGACGCAGCACGATAGCCCAAAACCCTTGTCCGGTCAAGGAATTCAGGGAATCGTCGCAGGCCCCAGGAGCGCTCGCCGGGATTGACAGCCTCGGAAGTCGGGTGCTACTCTGCGCGATGAACGCACCCCGTCCGTCCGTGGTACCGCTCGAGAGGCCGCCTGGCGTTCATGCCTGGGAGCAAGCTCAAATCGTATCTGGCAGCATCGGGGCTCACCCGGCGCTCCGTGCCCGGATGGCGGAGGGTCGAGGAAATCAGCGAATCGCTGCGGCGCCTGGATCCTTCGCACCCGGTGCGCTACGACGTCGTGCTCAGAGGCCTGGGCGTCCTCGACGCCTGTCCGGGAAGGAGGGATCTCTTGAAGAGCGCCGGGCATCCTCGATGGCGGGTCACCCGTCGATGACGACACCGCCGTGGGAGCGGGTGGAGAGCGCGGCGAAGGGCGGCGTCCGCCTGGGCGCGCACATCTCGATCGCAGGAGGGACCGACAAGGCGGTGCTCACCGCGCGGGAAGTCGGGTGCGAAGCGCTGCAGATTTTCGTCAAGAGCAGCAACCAGTGGCGGGCGGCAAATTTTCGCGAAGGAGAGCCCGATCGCTTCAAGGCGAATCTGGCCCTCACCGGCATCGATCATGTGGTGGCTCACGATTCGTACCTGATCAATCTTTGCTCTCCCCAGGACGCGTTGTGGAGTCGATCCCTGGAGGCCATCTTGATCGAGCTGGATCGGTGCGACATGCTGGGGGTGCCCTATCTGGTCACCCATCCCGGCTCGCATACCGGCGCCGGCGAGGGGGCGGGTTTGTCGCGACTCAGCCGGGCGATCGATCGAATCCACGCGGCGCGTCCCCACCAGCAAGTCAGGATCCTGCTGGAAACCACGGCGGGGCAGGGGACCGGGCTGGGGTATCGATTCGAGCACCACGCGGAGGTGCTCCGCGCCATCGACGACCCTCGGCGCGTGGGAGTATGCCTCGACACCTGCCACGTGTTCGCCGCCGGCTACGATCTCCGGAATCCGCACGCCTATCGGGAGACCCTGGATCGATTCGAGGATGCCATCGGGCTCTCCAATCTCATGGCGATCCATCTCAACGACTCCAAGCGGGAGTTGGGGAGTCGCGTGGACCGACACGAGCAGATCGGCAAGGGGGCGCTTGGACTGGAACCTTTCCGCATGCTGCTGAACGATCCCAATCTGGCCCGGGTTCCCATGATCCTGGAGACCCCGAAAGGGCCCGACTACGCCGAAGATCGCATCAATCTCGCCCTCCTTCGAAGCCTCCAGGAATGACCTCCCCGGCCCCCTCGCTCCGCATCACGGAGATTTTTCACAGCATCCAGGGAGAATCCACCCAGGCAGGCCGACGCTGCTCGTTCGTGAGACTGACGGGATGCAACCTACGTTGCGTCTGGTGCGACACCGCTTACGCCTTCGAAGGCGGCGCCGACGTCACGATTTCGGACATCGTGCGCCAGGTGGAATCTCACCGCACCGAGCTGGTGCTGGTGACGGGGGGAGAGCCTCTCGCGCAGGAGGCGGTGCACGATCTGATGGGGACGCTCCTCGAGGCGGGCAAGGAGGTGATGATCGAGACGGGAGGAAGCCTGGCTCTCTCCCGCGTCGATCCCCGGGTGCGCATCATCATGGATGTGAAATGCCCGGGCAGCGGCATGGAGAGGATGAACCGCTGGGAGAACCTGTCGCTCCTGAAGCCGACGGACGAGATCAAGTTCGTGGTGAGCGATCGAGGCGATTACGAATGGGCGAGGAAAGCGATCCGCGAGAGGCGCCTCGCGGAGAGCTCCACGATCCTCCTCTCACCGGTCTTCGGCGTGATGGATCCGCGCCGGCTCGCGGAGTGGATCCTGGAGGACGCTCTGGAGGTACGGATGCAGGTGCAGCTTCACAAGTGGATCTGGCCCCCCGAGATGCGGGGAGTCTGAAGGTGAAGACCAAGGAGCTCGCCGTCGCTCTGGTGAGCGGCGGAATGGATTCGGCGGTAGTCGCGGCGCAGGTGTGCCGCGACTACGAGCCCGCGTTCCTTCATCTCGACTACGGGCAGCGTACCGAAGGGAAGGAGCGGGCGTGCTTCGAGGCCCTGGCCGATCATTTCGGCGTGCGCCGCCGTCTCATCGCCCGGATTGATCCGCTGTCGCGGATCGGAGGATCGAGCCTCACCGAAGACTCCCTGCCGCTCGCGGACGCCCGGAAGGAGCCGTCGCGCATCCCCACCACCTACGTTCCCTTCCGAAACACGCACTTCCTGGCGGCGGCGGTCTCCTGGGGCGAAGTTCTGGGAGCGCGATGGATCTTCTATGGCGCGGTCGAAGAG
>DASYRY010000438.1:0-2145 GCA_036004025.1 Candidatus Polarisedimenticolia bacterium
GGGCGCACATGCCAGCGAAGGCATCCGCGCGGCGGGGCCGCGAGGCGACGGTAGTTTAGGTCGCTCCCCGGCATATGGCAAGCCATCCCCTTGGCTTCGATTTCGTGCCGACTTGCCCCCTCCCCGCGCACACCGTAATGAGGACCGTGGTGTTCTCAAGATCTCAACCTGAGAGGTAGAATAGGATCGTATGGCTCAATCGAAACGTCGCGGCGTCTTCGCCGAGGTCGCCATCCGGGCGATGTCGGACTCTCTCTACGAGCGCCTCATCGACCGATGCTGGGCGGAATTGAAGGTGGTTTTCGAACGACCGGATGTCCAGCGGGCGGAAGCGGTGATCATGAAAGCGATCGCAGAGGCCTTCTCACCCAACGGCGACTCGAAGAGATCCCGGAAGAGGTAATTCCATGAATGCGAGGCGCATGGTGCCGAAGAACTCGAG
The DNA here is from genome assembly GCA_036004025.1 of Candidatus Polarisedimenticolia bacterium. GTDB lineage: Bacteria > Acidobacteriota > Polarisedimenticolia > Gp22-AA2 > AA152 > AA152. The sequence goes on from DASYRY010000438.1 coordinate 443, forward strand.
GATCTACATCACGCTGGAGCCGCATATCCACCGCGTGGTGCAACGAATGGCCCGGAGCGCGGGGGTTTCGCTCACGTTGCAGGTCCGCAATCTCGTCGGGCACGCACTCGAGCTCCGCGAGGACGCCGTTCTTGAGGCCTTCGCGAAGCGCCGCCGCCGGACGTTTGTTCATGCCCGGGCCGTCTCGGTGGAGGGCCTCCGGACAGCGGTGAAACGGCTGCAAGCTTAGGTGATCGTTCGAAGGCTGAATCGCCCCGGGCCGCGCCGCTAGAACTCCCAGCCGATGTTGAGGAATGTCCGCCAGTCCGGGGAATCGGACCCGATCCCCGCGAGGACGGCCAGGTTCACCGTCATGCGCCCCTGCGGCCGCCACTGGATGCTGGGCCCCACGAAGTAGGCGTCCTCGTAGTGTCCCCGATCGTGGACCTTGTCCTCCCAGATCGCCTGGATCTCGCCCCCCACCGAGAGCTTCATGTCGGTGATCGTGCGGGCAAGGCCGGCCGTGAACTGCCACTCGTTGTTCAGCTCGTCGTGGAGCGTCCGCTCGAAGACGCCGTTGACGCCCCAGTGCCACCCGGGGGCGAGCTCGTCGCCGAGCAGGACCTTGAACTCGGCGGCGTCGGACTCCGCGACCTTGTTGACGTATTCCACGTAGAGCGTCGGGTTCCCCCAGATCTTGCCCCAGTCCGCCAGGGCCCAGCGGACTTCCAGTTGCTGGCGCGAGAATTCGAAAGCCCCCTTCGAGCCGGTCGCTTCCATTCCGAAATAGAGGTCGAGCTGCAGCCGGTAGGGAAGGCCCATCTCAACTTCCCACAGATACCGCACCTCGGCGGGGCCGCCGCCCTTCGGAATCGTGGTCCTCATCCACCACTCGAACTCCATCTTCCCCTCGGGGACGACGTAGACCCGCGTCGTCGGGAACCGGCGCGTCGCGGTCCAGCGGGGCTGTTCGTACGAGCCGATGCGGTCCTCCTCCTGGTACTCGCTGATCCTCTTGCCGACGACTTCGTAGGACTGCACGTACTCTTTCTCCTTCGGCTCCTGGTCCGGCTTTTTCTGCTGGTCGGCCGGATTGGCCGTGGGGTCCTGGAGGGCGGCGATCACCGCGATCAGAAGCCAGGGGGCCATGGAGTCTCCTTGTGAGGAATGAGAAACCCCCGGTGAAGCAGAACGCGGGCCAACGGCCTCAAGAGCGGCGCGGGGCGGCGGATCCGCCCGATGAGGTCAGAATCTCGCCATCGATGGCGACTTAATGCACTCCCGCACATGCGGCATGGGATTAGAATCTTCTCGATGTCGCGAGTCCTGGCCGCCACCGCGCTGGCCGTCTTCGCAGGGAGCTGCAGCCGGTCGCACGGATCCGACGACGGCCCCGTGTCCGTCCTCGCCTCCCCGGCGCCCTATGCTCCGACGCGGATGGCGCTGGGCAACGCCTCGGGCGGCGACGACGACCCCTCGCTGATCCGCGCGCAGGACGGCCTCTTCTATCTCGTCTTCATCTCCGATCGATCCGGAAACATCGACCTCTGGATCACGAGCTCCAGCGACGGAGTCGCGTGGAGCGCGCCCGTGCAGATCACGACGAGTTCCGATGAAGACCTCTATCCGAACCTGCTCCAGTCCGCGGATGGCGCCTTCCACCTCGTCTGGCACCGGTTCGAGGCGCTGGGCACCGGGCAAAGCCATCTCTACTACCGCACGAC
>DASYRY010000439.1:0-4451 GCA_036004025.1 Candidatus Polarisedimenticolia bacterium
CACTCCGACACCTAGAAAGCTCATGCCTGCCTCCAGCAAGATTGCATGGCTGGCCGAGAATGCCGCGGTGACCAGGATGGGGGCGAGCGCATTCGGGATTAGGTGTTGGAAGAGGAGGCGTCCGATTCCCGCGCCTGCCGAGCGCGCCGCTTCACAATAGAGCCGCGATCGCTGCCGGAGAATCTCTCCCCTGAAAAATCGGGCGATCCCCGTCCAGCGGGTCATTCCGATCGCGATGACCAGGCTTCCCACCCCCGGACGCGCGGCTGCGGCTGCGAGCGCGAGAGCCAGGATCAGAGTGGGAAAACAGGCCATCAAATCGATGATCCTGGAGAGTCCGAGATCCAGCCACCTCCCCCCGAGCCCGGCGCAGGCCCCCACCGATACTCCCACCACCAAGGACAAGCCGGTTGCCAGCCCCCCCACGAGCAGCGCCACCGGAAATCCGTGAAGGACTCGCGACAGGACGTCTCTTCCCAGGGAATCCGTTCCAAGAACGTGCGGGGAGCCGGGGGGAAGGAGAACCGCGTCGAGGTCCGTCTGCTCGGGGCCGTAGGGGACCAGGGCATCGAGCAAGAAGGCGCTCCCGTTCGACTTCCGCGCGCGCGTCCAGCTCTGCGGCGGAGGGCTGCTGCATCTTAGAGATGACGTCAGTCGAAATGCCCCGAGGGCCGGAGAGCAGATGCCCTCCGCTTCTCGAACGAGAAGAGGCGCCTCGTTGGCCAGCACAGGAGCCAGAAGCGACAGCGCCAGGCAGGCAAGCGCCAGCAGGAGGCCGCTCCGGAGGCTACGGGAGGGTTTCATGGTAGGGCCTTTCTGCCTCCACCCGCGGATCGGCCGCGCTATAAAGAAGATCGGACAGCAAGGATCCCGCCAAGGTGAGGAGCGCGGCGAGGACGGTAAGCCCGAGGACCAGAGGATGGTCACGATTCTGCAGGGCGTCGAAATAGAGCCGTCCCATCCCCGGCCAGCTGAAGATGGTCTCCACCAGGACGCTTCCCCCGAGAAGAGCCGGAATCAGCACACCCAGCAAGGTCAGCAGGGGAATGGCGGCATTCCGGAAAGCATGCTTCCAGAGGAGACGTCCTTCGCCGAGTCCGCGGCCGCGCCCCGCCGTGATGTACTCGCACCGCAGCGCCTCGAAAACGTTGGCACGCGTGAAGCGAGTCAGATAGGCAAGGGTACCGTAGGCGAGACAGACCACCGGAAGGATCGAATGGATCGCAAGGTCCAAGGTGCGGGGGAAAAAGCCCGCGCCGGAGGGAAGGCTGGTCATCCCCTGCAGTGGGAGCCATCCGTGCTTCACGGCGAGCCACTGCTGAAGAAGAAGCGCGGCCGCGAAGGTCGGAAGGGCGTACAGGACATAGAGCAGAATCGAGCCGGCGCGTTCCGAAGCGGATCCGGGATGACTGGCCCACCCGGTTCCCAGAGGCACCGCCACGACGAAAGCCACGAGCAGAGCCATGGAATTCAAGACGAGCGTCCTCGGAGCCGTCTCCCGGAGGATTCCCGTGACGCTGCGGCCATCCAGGAGCGACTCCCCCCAGTCCCACCTGCAGAATCGCAGCAGCCATACGAGGTATCTTCGCGGGAGGGGCTCGTCCAGATGGTACATCTCGCGCAATCGACTGAGGGTTTGCTGGCTTGGAATGGTCCCCGCGTCCCCTCCGGCCAGGGCGATTTCTCTTCCCGGGAGGATTTCCAGGAGCAGGAAGGTGACGAAGGTGATACCCAGAAGAGTGGGGACCGCCGAGAGCAAACGCCGCATCAGGAAACCACGCATCCGCCTCTCCCTCTCCTCGCCTCAGTAGGGGCCGGCGCGCTTTTGAAGCTCGGTGGGGACGTACCACTGCTGGACACCGGGGTAGGGTCTCAGGGGGCTACCGCCGGTGCTCGCTCGCACTCCTCGGAACCGCTTGTCCAGCGCGACTCGGAGGACGGGAAAGAAGAGAAACGTGTAGGGCTGCTCCACAACCTCGAGGGCCTGGATTCGGCTGTAAATCTCGCGCAGCCGCGACGGGTCCATCTCGTGCCGGCTCTGCCTGAGCAAGCGGTCCATCTCGGGACTGGCAAATCCGACATAGTTCTGGGGTCCGAGCTCCGGTCTCGAATGGAGCATGGCGGTGGGGTCGGGGCTTGTCAGTGCCCAACCGGAAAGCACGGCTTCGAACTCGCGACGGTGAAGCCGATCCAGAAGCGCGGGAATGTCCAGCGGGCGAATGTCCACGGCAATCCCCAGCCTCGTGAGACTGTCGGAAAGAAGCGAGGCTATCTGTTGTGGGACGGGATCTTTCTGGAAGATGAGGAGAGTGAAGCGGAATTCCTTGCCGTTCCGCCGCCTCAACCCTCCGGCGGCGCCCCTTTTCCATCCCGCCTCATCCAGAAGCCTCGCCGCTTCCTCGGGATCGTAAGGCAGGGGCCGGATTCCTGCGTCGAATCCAAAATGGGCGGGATGAAAGGTCGAGGCGGCCACGATTCCTGAGCCCCCCTGGACCTTCTTCACGAATCCCTCTCGATCCAGCGCCAGGGTGAGTGCTCTACGAACCCTGGCGTCAAAGAAGAAGGGCCCCCGCTCGTTCCAGCCGATGTAATGGAGAAACAGGGCGGGATACTCGAAGATTTGGAAGCGTCTGACGAATTCGGGTTTGGCGGCGACACCCGACCACTCGGATGCCGGTATCGACGACCAGTCCGTCTCTCCCGTGAGGACAGCCTGGAACTGGGTGACGGAGGAGGGAATGATCTTGAAGACCAAGCCGTCCAGGTGGGGTCTGCCGAGAAAGTAGGCGGGGTTGGCGGCCAGGACGATCTCCTTTCCCCTCTCCCATCGGACAAATCGAAAGGGGCCGGTTCCGATGGGAATGCGTCGCGCATCCCGCCCCCCGGGCTCCATCGAGCGAAGATGCTCGGGGAGGAGAGGAAACTTCCATGCGTCCAGTGCCAGGACCGTCGGCTCTCGATAGCGCACACGCACGGTGTGCTCATCGAGCGCGACGACCTCCACAATCTCCTGGAATTGATCCGCTCTCGCCCCTGAGGCGGGATCCACAATCCGCTGGTAGGTGAAGACGACGTCCTTCGAGGTGAAGGGCGCGCCGTCGTGCCATTGGACCCCCTCGCGCAAATGAATCGTGAGCAGCCGACCCCCCTCGGTGAATTCCCAGGAGGAGGCAAGACGCGGGACGGGCTCCAGGTTTTCCCCTTCGTCGATCAAGGAGTCGGCGACAAATCTCGCTACCAGGAGACACCAGGCATCGGTGCAGGTCAGGAAATCGAGTGAAGGGGGGTCCGTGCTGATCGGAATGACGAGCCGGTCCCCGTCAGCCGGCGAGGATGACACCTCAGCAGGCTCCCGATGATGGGTCGAGGGCTTCTCCCGACAACCTCCCCACGGGAGAACCAGCGCCAGCACGAGAGCCGCCCGAGCGGTTCGTAGCATCAAGAGCCTGGGTCCCCCCCTGATCGGGGACTAGCCGCCGGTGAGGGGCACCTTTTGCGTCCCCACATTTCCCTCAGCATCGGTCGACTTCATCAGGAGCGTATGCTCACCGGCAGCGAGCCGGTCCACGGAGATTCGGTAGGTTTCCGCCAAAGAGTCGGCAATGCCGTCCGCGGGGGACACCGCCGTCCACCGGGAGGCATCGAGGGAATACTCGAGCAGACGGATGGGACTCATACCGTCCGTGACCTTCACGTCCACCACGTAGCCGGCGCCTTCCTTCCGGGAGGTGGCCTCGACCCTGGGCGGAGTATTGTCCACCACGAAAACCACGCTAGTCTCTTCCCCTGTCTTCGTCTCTTCTGGAGGGTTCGAAGCTCCATCGCTGGCCAGGACCCGGATGCGGTAGCGTCCGTCGGGAAGAAGCGTAGAGTCCCAGGAAAAGTAGGACTCCCTCCATCCGCGAACCAGGGGCTTCCACTCCTTCTCCCCCTCCCCCCTGAAGAAAATATCAAACTTGAGAGCGTCCTCGTTGGGATCGACGGCGGTGAAGGTGAGGGACCTCATGCCCTTCTGGAACACGCGCTTCCCCGTGGGCGCCGGGAACGGCGTTGCGAACTCGGTCCCTTCGGGAGGCACCGGAGGGCGGGAAAAAGCGGTCTCGGGGGAGTCGGGCTCGAGCGGGGCGGGGGGCCTGAGAATGATCACCCCAGGAGGGTTCACCTCGATCTTCTCGACCCGCGGTGCGAGGTTGGTCGGCAGGTAGGTGAGCGACACCGATTCCAGGAACGGGGAGGACCCTTTCGACTGCCGCGAGAGCCGGGCCTTCCATTGGATGAATCGTGCGGACGGACTGACCACCTTGCTGCCCCCCGAGGTGCCATAAGGAGGCGACCACTCGCTCCAGGTGTCATCGGGGACGGCGCTGTTGCCGGAACGCGTGGAGACTTCCACGCGGGTGCCCGAAGGGACATCCCCAATCCAGCCGATCTGGCCCCAGCGCGCGACGCTC
>DASYRY010000440.1:0-3386 GCA_036004025.1 Candidatus Polarisedimenticolia bacterium
ATTCATCGAAGCCTCGACGGGCCGCCAGGGGACGGCGGAGGCGGCGGCTCGCAACCCGGACCTGATCATCCTCGATCTGGGCCTTCCCGACATGGAAGGTTCCGAGCTGGTGCGGAATCTGCGCGAATGGACCACCCTTCCCATCCTGATCCTTTCGGCACGCACCATGGAAGCCGACAAGATCGCGGCGCTGGACGCGGGAGCGGACGATTACCTGACGAAGCCCTTCGGGATGGGGGAGCTGCTGGCGCGCATCCGCGTGGCGCTCCGTCATGCCTCCGGGAGGGGCGCGGGGGACGGTGAAAGTCAGTTCTGCGTGTCGAATCTGAAGATCGACCTGGCACGAAGGCTGGTCTTCGTGAGTGATCGGCCGGTTCATCTCACACCGCTCGAGTACCGCCTGCTCGCCGTCCTCGTGAAACATGCGGGGAAGGTGTTGACGCACCGCCAACTCTTGAAGGAGGTATGGGGGCCCAACCACCTCGACGACAGCCATTACCTGCGAATCTACATGGCCCAGCTCCGCCAGAAGCTCGAAGCCGACCCCGCCTTGCCCCGCTTTCTCCTCACCGAGGTCGGCGTAGGGTACCGCCTTGCGACCGAATGTTCTTCAGGCGTCTAAGGCACCTTTCTTCCGCGTCTCCGGAAGTCACCGTATGGTTTCCTATTGGAATTGAACGAATATAGGAGGGCATTCCGGGCGCGATCTGCGGGTGGGCTGAGTTCAGAGAGGGGTCATCCCATCCGACCCCCAGAAGGCGATGCCCGGGGCGATTGAGGCCAGGGAGGAGCGGATTAGCCGTTCGCCGTGCCAACCCGGAGTACTCCTTCCTGGCCATTTCCTTCTTTATCCCTCGGAGGCTTGGGGGCCCGGTCTGGTCCTCCCCTCCAGGATGGGCCCCGCATCCATTTCCCTATGGTGGGCCCCCGCCTCCGAGGTTACATTCGTGATCCTTCCTTCCGTGCGCAATCCGGGGAATTTCGGCCGTGGCCACTCCGATTTGCGCCGGAGCTTCCTTCCCTTATCTTCGCTTCGGTGGAATTCCAATCCTTTCGTTCGCAATGAGATGGACAGGAGCGCCGTACCTTGGTTATGCTGACCCCAATGGGAGCAGATGATGCAGGGTATCGATGGAGATGACACGCTCGAAGAACGAGCTCCCGAGTCGTCCCTCGCGGTCGGTGAACTGGCACTACCTCGCCGGCGTCCTCTCGCTCTTCGCCGTCTATTTCGGCACCGCAAAGCTCGGGCTCCTCATGGATGCCGTGAGCGGCTTCGCGACGACGGTGTGGCCTCCCACCGGAATCTCCCTCGTGGCGCTATACCTCTTTGGCTATCGCTTCTGGCCGGGTATCGCTCTGGGCGCCTTGCTCGTCAATGTCACGGCCGGGGCGCCGCTCCTGACTGCCTGTGGGATGGCGGCCGGGAACACGCTCGAAGCGCTGCTGGGCACGTATCTCCTCACACGCGTCGCCGGTTTTCGAGGAGCGTTCGACCGGATCCCGCGCGTCGTGGGGCTGGTCCTCGCCGCGGGTCTCAGCACGATGGTCAGCGCCTCGATCGGCGTCGGAAGCGGCTATTGGGGCGGCGTCATCGCCAGGGAAACCTGCGGCAAGGCGTGGCTCACTTGGTGGCTGGGGGACGCGATGGGAGACTTGCTCCTCGCGCCAGTCCTCTTCACGTGGGCCTCGCGTCCCCGTATCGTACTGCCTCCTCGGCGGGTGCTCGAGGCGGCGGCCTTGCTCGCGGGCGTCGTCCTGGTCAGCATGGTGAGCTTCGGCGTGCTCTTTCCAGTCGAGCATTTCGCCTACTTCCAGCCGTACATGATTTTTCCCTTCCTGATTTGGGCCGCGCTGCGCTTCGGCCAGCACGGCGCGGTGACCGCCACGTTCGCGGTTGCCTGCGTCGCCGTGCTGACGACGGCGAAGGGGGAAGGCCCTTTCGTGAGCGGGAGCGTGAACGACAGCCTGCTCTCCTTGCAGGCATTCATGGCCATCGTCGCCACGACGATGCTGGTCCTCGCCGCGAACGTCACCGAGCGCCGGCACGCCGTGAGGGCGCTGCGAAAAGCCCAGGAGGAGCTGGAAGGACGGGTCGCCCGGCGCACCTCGCAGCTTTCCGATGCGATCCGGGCGCTCGAGGAGGAAGTCGGCGAGCGCAAGCAGGTGGAGCAGTCCCTGCGGGATCTCTCGGCGCGCCTCTTGAAGGTACAGGATGAGGAGCGGCGGCGCCTGGCGCGCGAGCTGCACGACAGCACGGCACAGCTCCTGGTCGCGTTGTCGATGAACCTGTCGGTCGCGGTGAAGCACCGTGAGGGGCTCGACGAGCGGGCCCGCGCCGCGCTCGAGGAAAGCATGGCTCTCGTGGAGCGCTGCTCGGCGGAGATTCGCTCCCTCTCTTATCTCCTGCACCCTCCGGTGTTGGAAGAGATTGGTTTGCCCGCGGCCCTGCGCTGGTGCGCGGAGGGCTTCTCGAGGCGAAGCGGGATCGCGGTGGATCTGGATCTCCCGGCCGACAACTTGGGACTTCCCATCGACATGGAGAACGCCCTGTTCCGCATCGTCCAGGAATGCCTCACGAACGTTCACCGGCACTCCGGGAGCGCTCGCGCGAGGATCCGGCTGGCCCAGAACCATGGCAGCGTCTCGCTCGAGGTCCAGGATGAAGGGCAAGGCATCAGCAAGGAGATCTTGACGCGACGCAGTGGCGTGGAGTTTCTGGGAGTGGGGATCATGGGAATGCGCGAGCGGGTCCGGCAGCTCGGGGGTATGCTCCGGATCGATTCAGGTGAAGCAGGCGCCGTCGTGCGAGTGGAGATTCCCATTCCCGTCAAAGTGGAGCGATCATGAGCGCGCTGCGCATCCTGGTAGCGGACGATCACGAAGTGGTCCGGCACGGCGTGCGCGCCTTGCTGGAGGCGCATCCGGGCTGGCAGGTGTGCGACGAGGCGACCGATGGCCGTGATGCGGTGGAGAAGGCGGGAAAGCTTCTGCCGGACGTCGTGATTTTGGACATCGGCATGCCGGGACTGAATGGCTTCGAGGCGGCGCGGCAGATTCGCAAGGCGTCCCCCAAGAGCGAAGTGCTGATCCTGACCATGCACGAATCGGAGCAAATCGTCCGCGAGGTGCTCGCATCGGGGGCACGGGGATACGTGCTGAAATCGGACGCCGGCAGGGACCTGGTGACCGCGGTCGAGGCTCTGGGCCGTCACAACACCTTCTTTACCACCAGTGTCGCCGAGCTGGTCCTGCAGAAGTACCTCGAGGGGAAGACGGCGGGGGTCCAGGCCAAGGAGCCTTCCGCCCTCACCCCCCGGGAGCGTGAGGTCGTGCAGCTCCTGGCGGAGGGAAAGAGCAACAAGGAGGTGGCGTCGACCCTGGAC
>DASYRY010000441.1:0-3228 GCA_036004025.1 Candidatus Polarisedimenticolia bacterium
CGGAAAAGGGGAGGAAGGGCGGAGAATCCTGGAGAAAACGCAGCAGGCGCTGCGCGCCGCGCCCGGACCCGACGCCTGGACCCAGACCCTCTTCCTGCTCGAATCGATGGCCCGAAGCGCGCGCGATGCAGGCGACTGGAATCTGGCGCGCCACACGGCCCTCCAGATGCTCGATCACGACCCTGCCTACGGAGGGAGCCATCTCGCCATGGCGCTCGTCATGATGCAGGATGGGGACGACGCGGCCGGGACCCGGGAGCTCGAGGCGGCGAAGCGCTACTGGCGCGACGCCGACAAGGATCTCCCGGAGCTGGCGCAGGTAAGGGCGCAGGCGTCGCGCCAGCCCTGAGCGCGCGTCCCCGGGCGCGGCGTCGATGGTGGAGCGCCCGGAGCCCGGCGGGAATCAAACGGCGCTTCGGGCGGTTGTGTCATCCCGGATCCTCGATCCGGCTCAACGGCGAAACTCGAAGGAGTCGCGATGAAGGTTGACGTGATCATGCCGCAGATGGGAGAGAGCATCCAGGAAGGCACCGTCGTCCGCTGGCTGAAGAAGGTCGGCGACAAGGTGAAGCGAGACGAGCCGCTCCTGGAGATTTCGACCGACAAGGTGGATGCGGAATTCCCCTCCCCCGCCGCCGGCGTGCTCTCGGATATCAAGGTCGGCGTGGGTAAGACGGGGGAGATCAAAACGGCCCTGGCGGCCATCGAGACCGAAGGGGAGGCGGGAGCCGCCGCCTCGGCCCCGGAGGCTGCGGAATCTTCCCAGCAGGAGGCGCCCGCCAAGCCGGCCGCGCCATCACCCCCCCCGAAGACCTCGCCTCAGGCGGATGGTGACTCCACCCCGCGCAGCGCCGAGAAGCCTTCCCGTCCCGCTGGCGAGCCCGCGGCCACCCCCGCGCCTTCCCGGAACGAAGCGGCGACGAGCGAGGAACGGATCCGGACCCACTCCTCGCCGCTGGTGCGCCGGATGGCGAAGGAGCACGACGTCGATCTCACCGCGCTGACCGGAAGTGGCATCTCGGGTCGCGTGACCAAGAAGGACATAGAGGCCTACTTGCAGGGCGGAGGCTCGCAGGGGGCCGCGACCGCAGCCGCACCGGGGGTGGCTTTCACGCCCGGCGAGCGGACCAAGGTGGAGCCGCTCTCCGTGATGCGCAAGAAGATCGCCGAGCACATGGTCGCCAGCAAGCGTACCTCGGCGCACGTCCACTCGTTTTTCGAGGTCGACTACAGCGTCGTGGACCGGATTCGCAAAGAGAAGAAAGAGGACTTCCTCGACCGTCACGGCGTGAAGCTCACCTACCTCCCCTTCATTTTCGTCGCGGTGGTGGATGCCCTGAAGGCATTCCCCGCGCTCAACGCCTCGGTGGACGGCGACACGCTGGTGTACAAGAAGGACATCAACCTGGGCGTCGCGGTGGCGCTGGACTGGGGTCTCATCGTTCCGGTCATCAAGAACGCGGAGGAGAAGAATCTGGCGGGGCTGGCCAAGGCGACGGTCGACCTCGCGGAGCGGGCCCGCGCGAAAAAGCTGCTGCCCGCGGAAGTACAGGGAGGGACCTTCACGATCACCAATCCCGGAGTGTTCGGCAGCCTGTTCGGAACCCCCATCATCAATCAGCCGCAGCTCGCCATCCTGGGAGTCGGGACGATCGAAAAGCGGCTGAAGGTGGTGGACGAGGCGATCGCGATTCGCACCATGGGATACCTCTCGATCGGATTCGATCACCGGATCATCGACGGCGCCGTCGCCGATCAGTTCGTCTCCCACATCAAGAAGCTCCTCGAGAACTTCGACCCGCGCCGGGTCTGATCGAGATGCCGACCCTCGCCCCTCCCGGCGCCCGTTCCCCTTCCTCCTCGGAGCAGGAGGAGGCCGTCCGCCTGCAGGCACGCTGGCTGGGAAGGGTGTCCTACGCCAAGGCCCTCCTCCTCCAGGAACAGCACGTGGCCTCGAGGCAGCGCGGCGACGGAAGCGATACCCTGCTGCTCCTGGAGCACCCGCCGGTGGTCACGCTGGGGCGCGGGGCCGATACCAGCCACTTGCTGCTGCCGGCGGAGGAGATGCTGCGGCGCGGCGTGGAAGTCTTCGAGACCGGCCGCGGCGGCGACGTCACGTTTCACGGACCCGGCCAGCTGGTCGGCTATCCCATCCTGCTTCTCCCGCCTGAGCGCAGGGATCTGCACCGGTTGCTGCGTGACGTCGAAGAGGTTCTTCTGGCCGTCGCCTCCGATTTCGGCGTCCAGGCGACGCGCGTCGAGGGGCTCACGGGAATATGGGTGGGACGCGAGAAGCTGGCCGCGATCGGGATGCGCGTCTCGCGCTGGGTCACGTCCCACGGCTTCGCGCTGAACGTCTCCACCGATCTTTCCGGATTCGAGCTGATCGTTCCCTGCGGGATCCGGGGACGCGGCGTGACCTCGCTCTCCCGCCTGCTCGGACGCACGGTCGCGACGAAGGAAGCGGCGCTCTCGGCGGCCCGCCACTTCGGACGGATCTTCGGATTCCCGCCGGCGTCTCTGGAGGAGACCCATGCGTGAGCCAAGCGTGAAGCGACCTCCGACGCGCCAGCGCCTCCCCGTCCCCGTTCTTCCTGGGCCCGCCGCTCGGACTCCCAAGCCCGCCTGGCTCAAAATCCGGATCCAGACGAACGACAACTACAAGGCGGTGCGCGACACGATGGGCTCGCTGAGCTTGCACACCGTGTGCGAGGAAGCTCATTGCCCCAACATCTACGAATGCTGGGGAGAGCGGACGGCGACCTTCATGATCCTGGGGGACGTCTGCACGAGGCGGTGCGGGTTCTGCGCCGTGATGACCGGAACACCCGGCCGCGTCGACCCTGCGGAGCCTGCCCATCTGGCGGAAGCGGTGGAAAAGATGGGTCTCGCCCATGCCGTGATCACGTCGGTCGACCGGGACGACCTGCCCGACGGCGGGGCTGCGCACTTCGCCGTGGTCATTGGCGCTCTGCGGGACCGCGTGCCGGAATGCACGGTGGAAATCCTGACGCCCGACTTCCGGGGAGCCGAAGGTGCCCTTGCCCTGGTGCTCTCGCACATGCCCGACGTCTTCGCGCACAACATCGAGACCGTCCGCGCCCTGCACCGGGCTGTCCGGCCGGGATTCGATTACGAGCGGACGCTCGAAGTGCTGCGGACGGCGAAGCGCGAGCGGCCCGGACAGACGACGAAGTCCGGGCTCATGCTCGGGCTCGGTGAAACGCT
>DASYRY010000442.1:0-9100 GCA_036004025.1 Candidatus Polarisedimenticolia bacterium
TTCAGTTTCCGCCCCAACTCCGGAAGGGCGCCTCTCGACGAATGCGATCGCCCGGATCGGGGCGCCGGATCCTCCCTCAAGTCTCTCCCTCTCAACCCTTCGTGCCGGCGACCCAGAGGCCCGAGAGAGTGCAGCGCATCGGGGCGTCCCCGAACTGGGCCGCAAGGTCCTTCGCCACGGCTTGTACGATGGGTGCTGGGTCGGTGACTCCCCTTTCCTGGACGGCGGCGGAGAGCGGAGATCCCTCGACCAGTCCCACCGCCGCATGGAGAGCGGAGGGGCTGCCACTCTCGAGGATGACCTCCGCCATGCGGATGGCGGTGAAGCCCGCCCCCTGCAGCGACGAGCGGATCTCGTCGCGATCGTGGTATCCAAACGGGACCTGGAAGAAGGTCGGTGGATTCCCTGGAAAGAAGCTCGCCACCCTCTCATGGGTGACCTGAACGTAGCGGTTTCGCGGGATGGAATCCCAGACGTTGAAGGCGAATTCTCCTCCCGGCCTGAGCACGCGAAGAGCCTCTCGAAAAGCGCCCGGATTGTCGGGGAAGAACATCACCCCGAACTGGCACGCCACCCGATCGAAAGACGCGTCGGGGAGTGGAAGCGACATGGCGTCCGCCACCCGCCACTCCAGGCGGGGGTCGGGGCCCACGCGGCTTTGGGCCTGCTCGATCATGGGCGGGTTGAGATCGGTGGCCGTGAGCTTCCCGTCGGAAGGGAGCGCCTCCAGGATCCGGCGTGTCAGGATCCCGGTGCCGCAGGCCAGCTCCAGCACGCGGCATCCCTTGGGAAAGGTCGTCCTCTTCACGAAATCGTCCGCGAAGGGCTCGAAGAGGAACGGCCCAAGATGGGCGTCGTATTTCCGGGGAACGGATCCCACGAACTGTGTATCGGACTCTTTCATGAGGCTCCTTAATCCCCTTCTGCTGCCAGGGATTCCAGCGAAGGTCCCGTGAGCCGGAACATGGAGCGATCCTGCGCCATCGCTCCGAGGCGGAGATAGAATCCTTTGGCCTGCTCGTTCCAGCTCAGCGAGGACCATTCGAGGGCCGCGCATCCGCGATCCCGTGCCACTCGGGAGACGTGTGCGAGCATCGCCCTCCCCAGACCCTCGCCTCTCGATTCGGCGCGCACGAACAGGTCCTCGAGATGGAGGCAGTGCCTCCCCAGATAAGTGGAGAAAGAATGATAGTAGACCGCGAAGGCCACGGGCTCTTCATCCAGGAATCCGAGGAGCGCCTCGGCTCTGCGCGGTGTCCCGAACAACGAGTCCCGGAGCAGCTCCTCGGTGGCGAGAACCTGATCGAGGGCCTGCTCGTATTCTGCCAGCTCCCGGATGAAGCGCAGAACGAGGGCCAGGTCGGCCGGGGTGGCCGGCCGGACATGGAGGACCCTTGGTCTCGCCATGGAGTGCCTTCGCCGCCCATCAACTCGGCGGAATATCCTCGAACGGGATGTTCAGGATCGGATACTCTCGCCATTCCCGATAATTGTAATGCCACCACTCCGGCTCGTAAGGCTCGAATCCCTCCGCCTCCATCGCCTCCCTGAGGCGATCGCGCAGCCGGCGCGATTCCTCGGTTCCTCCCGGGTATTGGACGTAGGATCGCTCGCTCATCTCGTCGTATTCGCTGGGCATCGCCACTTCCCTGCCGGTGGAGAGATCGACCAGAGAAAGATCCACCGCGCACCCCCGGTTGTGCTTGCTCCCCTCCCTGGGATCGGCGACGAACTGCTTCTTGTCCTTGGGCGTGGCATCCCAGAACATCTTGGTCACCGACCAGGGGCGGTAGCCGTCGAAGACGACAAGCCCGAATCCACGCTCTCGCAAACGGTGGCTGGCGCGCACCAGCGCCAGTGCGGCGGGGCGCTGGAGAAAAGCCCTCGCTTCACGGTACACCGGCCTGCCCAGGAAATTTTCCCCGGTGGCGTAACGGATGTCCAGCTTGAGGGTCGGATCCAGCTTCACCAGCTCCACCAGATCCGCCGGCCGGAAGCGTCCCCGCTCCCGGGGCGGCCGGGACTCCGCGCAGCCGAGGAGAGCCAGATAGACCGCCATCGCTGCCAGGAGAGCTCGGGCGCGATTCACGACCGCTTCCTGCGCCCGATCCGGATCCGCATGATGGCGCGGCTCCTCGAAGGGCGCGCCGTCTCTCGAAACCCCGCCTTCTCGAACGCCGAGATCAGACCGCTCCACGCGAAGACGTCGGGCATCCGGTCCCCGGGAGGCTGGACGGGATAGCCTTCTAGCACCTCTCCGCCGCTTTTTCGCACGTGCTCGCGGGCCGCCTTCAGCAAGGAGACGCTGACACCTCGTCCTCGCTCGCCACGCTGGACGAAGAAGCACACAACGGACCAGACCGGCCGATCGTCCAGAGGCCGGAGCGTTCGGGATCGTCCCAGTGTCGGGAAATCCTCCCGCGGCCCCACCGCGCACCATCCCACCGGCTCAGCGCCGCGATAGGCAAGCAGACCGGGCGCTCGGCCGGCTCTCGCCAGGCGGCGCAGGGCCCGGCGATTCCTCTCGCCTCGACCTCGGTCGAACTCGGATCGCGGCAGTCGCCAGTACATGCACCAGCAGCCGCCGCAGGCTCCCCGTGCGCCGAAGAGCTTCTCCAAATCGGGCCAGCGCTCCCTGGTCAGGGGATGAAAAGTCAGTCGATTCTTGGGCATGGCCGAAGCTCGCCTCCGCCCTGGCCCGAGCCCGTTGCGGGCCTCAGCACGCTCGCGGGAATCAGTCCTCTCAGGCGTCCGGGCGGGTGGCGCGCCGAGGTCACCGTCTTGCCGAGCGAAGGGCCTCCACGCTGGAGAGCGTGGAGACCATGTAGGGGACCAGCACGGTGAGACTCATCTTCAGGAGCCGCTTCGCTCCCAGCTCGCCATGCAGGAGCGCATCCCCATGGTTGATCGTGATGAGGACGGTACCCACCAGCACGGCGTACTTAAGGGCACGCCGCACCACAGTCCTGCTCAGGGCCAGCTCCAGCCAATCGGAGGGGATTCCCTCACCCATCGTTGCGTGCTCCCGGCGTGCCGTCACTTCGCCAGCTTGAGCCCCAGCATCCCGGCGACGATCAGGAGGATGCAGAGCAGCCTGAGCGGAGAGTGGGATTCGCCGAAGAGCATCATTCCGAGCAGCGCCGTTCCCACCGCTCCAATGCCGGTCCAGACCGCGTAGGCCGTTCCCACCGGAAGGGCGACCAGCGAATGAGAGAGGAAATAGAAGCTGGCCAGAGCCGCGGCCATGGTGATGGTGCTGGGCCAGAAGCGCGAGAATCCGGCGCTCGATTTCATGGCGATCGCCCACACGATTTCGAGTCCCCCCGCGAGGATCAAGAAAACCCAGGCCATTGGAGCCGCTCCTTCTTATCGTCAAGCATCCTTTCTGCCGAGTCGCCGCCGTCAACGGGAACCGCGATGGTGCCAGGCGAAGGCATCCTCCATGCGATCGCCTCCCCAGAAGACCTCCCCTTCCGCCACGAAGCTCGGTGAGCCGAAGATTCCAAGCTCCCAGGCCGCATCCGTCTCCTTGCGAAGACGATCCTTGATCTCGGGCGATCGCGCCCTCGCCAGCCACGCCTCGGCGTCCTCTCCCATCGACCGCAGCACATCTCCGAGGATCCGCTCGTCCGAGATGTCACGGTCCTCGGCGAAATTGGCCCGATAGATCGCACGGACGAATTCCGGCAGGCATGCCCTTCCTTCCGCTGCGCAGGCCACTCGCGCGGCCAGCAGGGAGTTGCGCGGGAATTGCGAAGGACGCTTGAAGGGCAGGTTGTGCTTGTCGCAAAGACGCGCCACATCCCTCCACATGTAGCGTCCCCGGACGGGATTCAGGTTGAAAGGAGAGTCGTTCCACCCCTGGCGCTGGAACAGAGGTCCGAGCAGAAACGGCTTCCAGATCAAGGCGACTCCCGCTTGGAGGGCCTCCTCTTCGGCGCGCATGGCGGCCACGTAGGTATAGGTGCTGGCGAGCTCGAACCAGAACTGGACACTCGGGCGGCTCATGGGGTTCGCGCCGGGCGGGAGGCTTGGCGATTCTTCCGGCGCGTGAAGAGAAGGCCCGACCAGGTCGCGTCCACCGCGCAGATCTTGTAATCGACGAGGCCCGCGGCCAGCCCGGCGCTCCGGACCTCCTGCTGGGTGAGATCCGTCGCCACCTCCGAGGACTTCTTCGGCCAGATCATCCAGACGGAGCCGCTGGTCAGCCGCGCCGCCACGCCGCGGATGCCTTGGTGCAGATCTTTTCGGGATCGGAGGAACCAGAGAATAAGATTCGCCTCCTCTGAGGACCCCCTCAGCAGCCGCGCGCCCTCAGGCAGCTCCCCGAGGATTTCGCGGATCCGGCGCGGCGCCGAGAGGAGGAGGACGGTCGATCCAGGCTTGATCCCCAGCTTTCGAGGAAGCGGCGTCCCAGAGTATCCCTCGAGGAGGGACGCGGGGGCTCGAGGATGCGCGGGTGGCGACTGGATGGCGCGCTGAATGACTCCTCCCACTTCCCGCCAGGAGGCATAGGCAGCATCGGGAAGGACCTTTCTGATGCGCGCGACCTTGCCGTCTTCTCCCTCGACGAACACCAGCGGGAGACCTCGCGTCGCCTTTCGGAGACGAATGGCCAGGGCCACGTCACGTCCCCGGGAGGGTTGACGGGAGAGATCGATCACCACCGCGGCGGGCGGACGCGTGGCCAGGGCGCGGAGGTCTTCCATTCCCTGGGGCTGAAACCGCTCGACCTTGAAGCCCAGATCTCGAAGACGCTTCTGGGCGAGGCGTCCCTCTTCGACATCCCAGTGGATCAGTCGGATGGGATCTCGGGATCGCATCGACCCTCCCGTCTCATCCAAGCGCTTCCCCCTCCGGCTCGAGGACCTCGTAGTGCGTCACGTGAGGCTCCTTCTCCAGGAGGAACGAGTCGTCTTCGGGATAATAGCGCGCCTTTTCCGGATCGGATCCCGCGAAAGCGCGGACCGACTCCAGCGAATTCCACAGGGAAACCAGCAGAAAATGCGCCTCCCCCCCTACGACTCGACGCAGCACATAGACGCCTCGATTGCCGGAAGTGGCCCGGTAGTCCCTCAGCGCAATCCGGCGCAGAAAGTCGTGATAGGCCTCCGACTTCCCGACCGGGACCCTTCCATGCCAGGTGCGCGCGATCATCGGTCGTCCCTCCCGGTGTCTCCCGAGTATCCCATTTCCTTCCCGAGCCTGCCGTAGGCCAGCCCGGCGAGGATGTCGTTAGAGCGCATGAACTCCCATGGCGACGTAAAGCGATCCTCTCAGAAAGACCAGCCCGTGGGAAAGCCGCCGCGAAGGGGATGATGGCGGCGAAGGCCGCCAGCGGAACCGGCACGCTGGAGAGATGCCCTCCTGAGCGGAGGAAGCGCGCGCGGGACTCGTCTCGAGCTTTCTTCGCGAGCGGATGGCCGCCAGGGGAACGACAAGACCGAACAAGAGCGGATGGCCCCACCCGGCGAGAGGAGCGATCCCAATCATCGAGCTCCGCTTGTCAAGCGGAGCTCCTCGGGCGGGAGCCGTGAGCTGAAACCATCAAGGCTGGAACAGGGCGCACACCGCTCCGGCAGGATCGCGGATGACGCAGCAATTCCCCCCCGCCCGTTCTCGCGGGCCCGCGATGACACCGCCTCCCAGCTCCAGGCAGCGCGCGATACTCTCCTGGAGATTTCTGACGCGGATGTAAAGGAGCCATTGCGAAGGAAGGTCCGCGTTGACGCCCCGTGCATGGCACACCCCGGCTACCGCCTCTCCCGTTCCGGGCATCATCATGCTGAAATCGCTGTAGCCACCCATGTTTTCCGGGCGAGATTCCCAGCCCACCACGCGCTCGTAGAACGTCCGCACGAGCGCGGCGTCCTGTACGGTCAGGTCGTGCCAGCCGATCGTCCCCGTGTTGAGTTCGTCCCCATCGCTCATCATAGACTCCAGGAATTCAAGCTTTCCCCATCCCATCCGGCGACAGGTGTCGCTCAGCGATTCAGCCTTCGCGTGGAGGAGCGAATCTCGTCTACGTGCCCGTCGCGGATCAAGAAGGTGGCTTGCCAGCGACGCCGTCCGAGGCCCAAGGGGGCGTCGGCCTCTTTCCGGCACCACAAGGTCGTCACAGGATCGGCCCCCGGCTCGCAGTGAAAACCATTGCGCTGCATGATCCCCCTGGTTTCCTGAGTCGGGCTGCCCAGCGGGACGGCGGCACGCAGCTTTCGATCCCACTCGGGAGAGCCATCCGCGCCTCGCGTGATCGTGGCATCCCCTCGACAGCTCAGCAGGAGGCAGCAGGCGATCAGCAAGAAGAGAAAACGGATCATTTCGCCGCCGTGGGTGGCCGGCGAGCGCGCTTCCCCGAAGCGCGGCCTTCCTCCGAACCAGGCTTAGCGAGACCCAGCGTCTTCCTGTGTTTGAGGGGCAGATTCGCGGCGACCAGATCGTAGGAGGCTCGGATTCGCGCCTTCACGTCGGACATGCCGAGCGCCCGAGGGTCGTCGACGGCCACCCAATGAAAGCGCGCCGCGTAGGGAGCGGGGGAAACGCCCTTCAGGCTGGTCAGCACCGCGAACTCGTCGGGCGTGGTCTTGAACGAAAACCGTCGTGAGTCGGCCAGGTCGAAGGCGGCGAACATCTTGCCGCCGATCGAGAAGACGAGGTCGTGTCCCCACTTGACGTCTTGGGTGGCGTGCGGAAGCTCGTTGCAAAACGCGACGAGCGGGCTCGAGGGCAGAGAACTCCCGCGCCGCTCCTTCCGCTTGCGCGCGGGGCGGGGAGCTCCGCGGCGCGGGTTCATCGAGGTCTTCCCCATTTTCCCTGCGGGCGGGCCCTGCGGCCGCGGACCGAGGCGCGCGAAGCGGCGGGAGCGGGTCCGTGCGGCGGTGCATGTCCCCGCAGGTGCTCCGCTTCGGGACGGGCCCCCCGGCGACGGGCATGAGCCTGGCCCCGGGCGCGATCCTCGGCCTTGCGGGCGCGGATGGCGGCGATGCGGTCGGCCAGCGGCACCTCGAAGCGGCCCTCCGGCTTCGCCTTGTAATCGAAGTCCGGGACGATCACGCGGGGAAGCCGCTTCCCTACCGCGCGCTCGATCCGATGCAGATCTCCCTCTTCCTCGGGCGCCACGAAGGTGAACGCCTCGCCGGTGAGCTCGGCCCGCGCCGTTCTTCCCACGCGGTGGATGTAGTCATCGGGAGTCGTCGGCACGTCGAAGTTGACGACGTGGCCCAGGGCCTCCACGTCGATGCCCCTGGCTGCGATATCGGTCGCCACCAAAACGCGGTAGTGGCCGTTCTTGAAGCCCGCCAGCGCCGCGGTCCGCTGCGCCTGCGAGCGGTTCCCGTGAATCCGCTCCGCCTTCACCCCATGCTGCAGCAACTGCTTCGCCAGCCGGTCGGCCCGGTGCTTGGTGCGGGTGAACGCCAGAACCTCCTGGATGTCTCCCCGGCGCAGCAGCGCCATCAGCAGCGCCGACTTGAGCTCGCGGGGCACCGGATAGACCGCCTGCGTGAGGCCCACGACCGTGGTCGACTGCCGCTGGAGATTGATGGTAGCGGGATCCCGCAGCATCTCACGGGCGAGCGCCGCGATCGGTGCCGGCATCGTGGCGCTGAAGAACAGCGTCTGCCGGCGCGCGGGGATGTGGCGCAGGATACGCCGGATGTCCGGAAGGAAGCCCATGTCGAGCATCCGATCGGCCTCGTCGAGAACCAGGAACTCCAGTCCCTGGAGCTTGGCGTAGGGCGCCCTGAAATGATCGAGCAGCCTGCCCGGCGTGGCGATCAGGACGTCGACGCCGCTGCGGAAAGCGTGCTCCTGCGGCCCCATGCCCACGCCTCCATAGACAGCCGCCCCGGTGATCGGCGTATGCACCGCGAGATCGTTCAGGTCCTCGACAATCTGGGCGGCAAGCTCGCGCGTGGGAGTGAGTACGAGCGCCCGGGTGGTCGCGCGTGGCCGATCGATGAGCCGGTGCATGATCGGCAGGAGGAACGCCGCGGTTTTTCCGCTCCCGGTCATGGCGCACGCGAGAATGTCGCGTCCCGCGAGGGCCGGTGGAATCGCATCCGCCTGGATCGGCGTCGGACGGGCGAAGGCGAGATCCTTGAGACCCTTGAGGAGGCTCGGATTGAGCTTCAGCGACGAGAATGGCATGCAGGACCCTTTCGACCTGAGTTAGACGAGTGCCGGAGGCTCCGGCGTACGATTGCAGGATGGGTGATTCTAGCAGATTGGCTTCAGCTCCGAGGGTCCTTCCCCGATGCAAGCGTCGAAAGCCCCGACGCCAGCGTCGGATGAACCAGCTGCGGGATCAATTCCCGCCGTGCCCGTCGCGTGTCTCCCCAGTGCGACACCTGGCCGATGCGCACGAAATCTCGCGTGAGCGGAGAGGGAGTCCGGGCGATGAGGGCGAACGCCTCGCACGAGCACGCCGCAAGGGTGATCATCCACAGCGGGACCCGGCGCGGAGGCGGCAGCCCCCATAGCCTGCAGGCCTCGTCCAGGAAGCGCTGCAGGGTCACCGGCTCCTCGTCTCCGACATGGTAGATTCCCCGCACGCCCGGGAGGAGGATGGCGGATTCGGTGGCGCGAAGGTAGTCCAGAGTCGACACGAGCTGCATGAGCGTCGGCTCCTTCCACACGCACAAGAGGCGTCGCTCGGCCAGCCACCTCGCGGCCTCGATCATCAAGATTCCCCGCCCATAGACCATTCCCAGCCGCAGCACCACCGGGGTGGTCTCGGTCCCTTCGGTCCGTCCGAAGAGAAGGCGCTCCTCATCCAGACGCGTCCGGGCGTGCACCGAGAGGGGGGTGCGATCCAGCCGACCGGTCGCCGGATCCTCCGGCGAGGAGGGTCCCTCGACGTGGGGAAAAGAGATCAGGATCACTTTTCGCACCCGGGCTTCCAGGGCCGCTGCGAGGAGATTCGAGAACCATCGGGTGTTGGTCTCGGGCAGGAAGCGCTCCGGCCGGGGAGCGAACAGGATCCCGGCGAAGTGGACGACGATGTCCGCGCCGGCCAGGGCGGGAGCCAGGGTTTGCGGACGCGCGAGATCCGCCTGGATGGGTATGACGCGAGGGGCGCGGCCGAGATCTTCGGGAAGTC
>DASYRY010000443.1:0-7918 GCA_036004025.1 Candidatus Polarisedimenticolia bacterium
TGGCCTCCGCAAGAGTCGCACTTCCCGGTCGCCGCGGCGACGCGCTCGGACATGCCGCGCAGACGGACGCCGCATTGAGGGCAGGTCAGAAGGGCCGCGCGAAGCCTGCGCTGCATGCGCCACAACTGAGCACCCACCAGCGCTATGTAAGCGAGGAAGACAGCCCCCTCGATCGCCACGGCCCTCTGGTGCTCGAGCCTAGCATCGAGCAGCCGGATCATGACGAGCTGGGCGAGGCCTAGGGGAACACTGACGAGAGCCAGCAGCCACGCTTCACGCGACTCGATGCGCTTCTGCTCGGCGCGCTGCCGGTCGAACTCCTCACGTGTGTACATATTTGTCCGGTTGAGAGCAAAGGCGATCCAAGCTGCTTGCCCGGCTCTTCGAGCGGCTTAAGGAGGAGCGCACCGCGCGAACGGGAGGCTCGCATTCGCTTCGGTGGAACCCTTGAAGACTTGCGCTTAGGTCTGCGTCCCGGAGGGCCACTGGAAGAACTGGCCGTTGGAGAAGATGATGTCGCAATTGAATCCCGTGGTCTCGCCGCCGTTGGAGACGCCGGGCTTGCCATCCTTGCCAAGGCTGGTCAGCGTGTATTCCGTTCCGTTGGTGGTGTCGCCCGTGAAGACCCAGGGGTGGTTCCAGCCGTCGGTGCCGGAGACAGTCTTCACGTAGTTGGGAGTGATGAGGGGTTGGAGGGCCGAATAGTTGGCGACCCTTGGGTAGGTGTTGTTGTCCACCGCGTACATCTCCACGGCGCTGCCGAGCTGCCGCATGTCGCCCATGGTCTTGCGCTGCTTCGCCTTGTCCACGGCGCTGATCAGGTTGGGGATGGCCATCGCCGCGATCAGGCCGATGATCGTCACCACGATGAGCAGCTCGATCAGTGTGAAACCGGAATCCTTGCGCATGCCGTTCCTCCTGAGGGGGTGGAGGAGGGTCCTCCGCCGACGTCTTGTGAATCGAGCATATCGTGGATCGGGTGTTCGGACGAGCCGAATTCTCTTCATCTCAGTACTTGCGCAGCAGCCCCCGGACGACCCCTTGGATTTTGACCTCCCGGGCGGGAAGGGTCAGGGAGGCGAGCTTGGAGCCGGCCGGCTGGAGCCGGATCTTTCCCTTCTCCCGGTAGATCCGTTTGAGCGTCGCCCCGCCCTGCACGAGCGCCACCACCATCGCTCCGTTCTCGGGCAAGGCGCTTGGTTCCAGCACGACCAGGTCGCCGTCTCGGATCTGCTCCTCCAGCATCGAGTCCCCCGACACACGAAGGAGGTAAGCCGGCCCTGCCGCCGCGAGAAAGGCGGGCACGCTGATCTTGTTCCCGTCCTTCAAGGTCTCGATCGGCTTGCCGGCCGCCATCGTCCCTGCCAGAGGAAGCTCCACGAAATCCGGTCCCGCCGCCTGCCCGATCTCCAGGAATCTTCGCTTCCCCTTGCTTCTGCGCAGAGCTCCGCGCGATTCCAGGGCGGTCAGATGCTTGTGGATCGTTGCGGAAGAGGAAAGCGAGAAGGCCTGACCGATCTCCTTCAGCGAAGGGGCGTACCCCTTCTCGGTCAGGAACCGCCGGATGAATTCGAGGATTTCCCGCTGGCGCGGCGTCAGGGACATGGGTCGACGCTAGGCGAAAGCAGGGCGAAAGTCAAGACGTGCCGAAGCGGTCCTCGGGAGCCCGGAACAGGGCGTTGAAGGTGGTGAGGCTGCCGTAGCAGCGCGTGATGTAGTGCTGCAATCCCACCTTCTCTTCGTCGGTGAGCTTGAGGTGCGAGTTGATCTTCTGCTCCAACACCCGAAGCTGATCCCGGACCATGACGATCTTGTGGAAGAAGACATCCAGATCCAGCTCTTTCTCCTGGACTTCCGCCTTGCCGGGCTTCAGGATCATCCTTCCGCCGGCCCACTTGCCCGTCAGCTCCGTCTCCCCCCTCCCCATCAGATCCTGGAGCGCGCCGCGCACGATGGACCGAATTTCCTCTTGGACCATGGCGTCTTCTCCCTGAGGTTCCTCACTCTTGCGTCCATTGAGCTCCCGCTGGAACGGGATCTTGACCGGAACTTCTCCTTCGATCAGCTCGAGGCGGTGCTGCTCCGGGCGCAGGGTCCGCACGTCTCCCCCTTCGAACCGGACCTGCACCGTGGCCGCCTCGCCGAACCCTTCCACCCGCAGCACCTCACCCCTGCCGAACTGGGAGCTGTAGATCTTGTCCCCCGGCCTGAGCTTCTCCATGGCTTCCCTCCATTCTCCGGGCCTGGACTCCTCCCCGGATGGCGGGGATTATACTCTGGCACGCATCCAGCGTGGGTTGAACCGACCCCGCACAACCATCATAATACGCCCCGATTATCGGAGGTTTCATCTGGCACCGCCCCGCGGCCACCCTCCCGTGCAGTTGTTCATCGCGCTGCTGACGCGCGATCTCCCCATCATGGAGGAGGTCGAGCGGCGGCTTGCCTCCGAGTACGGCAAGGTCGAGGATCGGACCGACATCTTCCTGTTCACCTCGGGGCCGTTCAAGCGCGAGATGGGAGAGGATCTGAAGAAGCAGGTCCTGTGCTTCTCCAAATTGATTCAGGTCGAGACCCTTCCGGAGGTCAAGAAATTCACCAACGACCTGGAGTGGGAGTATCGCGAGCACGACCCGCGCCCCCGCAGGCTCATCAACCTGGATCCCGGCTATCTCACGCTTTCGCAGGTCCTTCTCGCCTCCACCCGTAACTATCCTCATCACGTCTACCTGAGGGACGGGGTGTATGGAGAGCTGCTCTTGCGCTATCACCGCGGAGCTTTGCGAAACTTCCCCTGGACCTATCCCGATTTCCGCTCGCATCTGGTGCACACGTTCTTCTCGCGCGCCAGGGAGCGGTATCACGACCAGCTGCGCGCGCGATTCGCTCACCGAAGGATGGCTTGAGGGCGCCAGGGCGTCAGTGGAGGGTGACCGAGGAGGGGGAGGGATCCAGCGGCAGGTGGATCAGGATCTCGAGGAGGTTTTCGGCGCGGCAGGAGGCCGTGGCGCCGCGCGCCACCGACTCCGAGACCGGATTGAATGCCAGCGAGAAGCCGACCGCACGGAACAGCGAGACGTCTCCTTCCGAGTCCCCCACGGCGAGGACCTGGCCCGCGTCGATCCCGAACTGGTTGCAGAAGAGAGACACCGCCTCGTCCTTGCGCCCGTGCTCCACGTTGATCTTCACCTCCCCCGTGTAGCGGCCGCTCTTGACCACGAGCCGATTGGCGATCGTGAAATCGAGATCCAGCTCCCGGTGCACCCGGTCCGAAAGCAGCGTCAACCCGGTCGACACGACACCGACCTTCAACCCCCGGCTCCTGAGCTCCTCCCGCATCTCCCTGGCTCCGGGCCTGAGGGGCACCTCCTGGGCGATGCGCGTCAGCTCTCCCACCTTTTTCCCCTTCCAGCGGGCGGCATCCAGCCGGCAGAAGGTCTCGTAGTCGATCTTCTCTTCCAGGAACTGCTTCTGGTAGTCCTCGGCATCCCCGTCCCAAAGATCGAGGGATTCGTGCAGGTGCTTCCAGATGCTGGCGACGGAGGTGAGCGTCCCGTCGAGATCGAACAAGGCCGCGAGGAAGGGGGCCGGCACGCGGGTCACTCCTTGATGTCTCCTCGATGGTACAGCGTGGCGACGATCTCGACCAACTTGGGATCGTGGGCCGTGCCCGAAAGCTCTTTGAGCCGCGCCACCGCCTTCTCGAAGGACATCGACTTCTGGTAGGGACGATTGGTGGTCATGGCGTCGAAGGTGTCGGCGACGTTGACGATCCGCGCGATGAGCGGGATCTCCTCCGCCTTCAGCCCCGAGGGGTAGCCGCCGCCGTCCCATCTCTCGTGATGATGCTTCACCGCCGGGTTCACATCCTTCATGTTCTTGATGGAGGCGAGCATCGCTGCCCCCTTCTCGGGATGCTGCTTCATGTAGCGGTACTCCTCCTCGGTGAGCACCGACGGCTTCCTCAGGATCCGATCGTCGATGCCGATCTTCCCTACGTCGTGGAGCAGTGATCCGATCTCCACATTGCGCACCTCCCGCGCCGCGAGGCCCAGCTCCTTGGCAATCATGACCGAGAACTGGCTCACGCGGTCGGAGTGGCCGCGGGTATAAGGATCCTTCTCGTCGATGGCCGCCGCCAGGGCCTTGATCGTCCCGAGGAACAGCTCCTGGTTCTCCAGCGCCGCGGCGTGGAGCTTCTTGATGTGGTCCTGGATCTGATCCGACATGCGGTTGTAGGTCTCCGCCAGTTCCCCGATCTCGCTGTGGGAGCGGACGTCGGCACGGGCGGCGAAATCACCGCGGGCGAAGGCGTGGGCCGTTTCTGCGAGCTGGTTGATCGGCCGGGCGATCGATCGCGACAGCCAGATGCCCAAAGCGAGGGCGAGGCCCATCGCGACCGTGGCCCAGGTGATGGTGCTGGAGATCATGGCCTGGACGGACGAATAGGCCAGGCGCTTCTCCACCTGGATGAAGATTCCCCATCCCTGGTTGGTCGCGTCGACGCTGGCCAGGAAGTCCCGTTTCACGCCATCCAGAACGATCGAGAAGTCGGAAGTCTCCTTGCTCTTGGTGGGAGCGGCGAGGAATTTTTCGACGATGTCGAAGTGCCTGAAATCGGTCCGACCCAGGACGTCTTCCTCGTCCAGGGCGGCGAAGAGGTTTCCCTTTTTATCCAGCGCATAGACCGTATACCCCAGCAGCCTCGGGCCGACCGCACGCTCCCACAAGGGACCGAGATCGATCAGGCTTTGAAGGACGCCGTGCACCGGCTCCCCTTCCCCGCCTCCGACGGGGGTTGAGAACACCACGGCGAACGCCCCCGGGGGACCCACGGGGATCGGATCCGACAGGACCGTCTCTCACCTTCCCGCCATCCTCGCGCCTCGCGCCAGCATGGCTTCAGCCTCATCGCTCAGCGCGATCTGGCCCCGTAGCGCGTCGAAGGGCTGGCCCTGCACCGGCTGGTAGCGGACGAGCACCATCTCGCTGGCGAGATACCCGGACATCGTGGAGCGGTCCTTGAGCACTTTCTTGAGCAGCTCGGGCCCTCCTTCCCGGATGACTGCCTCGAACAGGTTTCCCAGCTTCATGAGCTGGAGCTTCGCCTGATCGAGGCTGCTGCCGAGGGATCGCGCGATCGACGCCGCGACCATGAGCTGGTTTTCCTGGGTGGAGGTGATGAGCGACTCGCGGGAAATCGCAATCTGCTTCCAGGCGGCGATGGTCAGGGGGACGAGTCCGGTGACGAGCAGCACCAGCAGCAGCGTGTAGAGGATGGGAAATCTGCGGATGGCTCGAGGCGGATGGCGTCGCTCCGGCTCCCGGGCCTCGACAGCCATTGGCGAGGGGTCCTCCCTATCGGTTGAGAGAGCCCGGAAGCCGGGCCTCGGATTGCGCGGGGGTATTTATAGGGTAGGTCCTAGGTGGTGTCAACGACGCTGGACGAAGGCGCCGGAGAGTCTCAGCTGGCGGCCGCGACCCGAGGCGCGTAGGGGGTCTCCGGCCTCTCTTCACGCTGGAGGATGCTGATGAAAGCCTCCACGCAGCGTAGGTCGAACTGCATCCCGGAGCAGCGGCGCATCTCGATCACCGCCTCTTCCAGCGTCCGGCCGGGACGGTAGGGACGGGTGGAGGTCATCGCGTCGAACGAGTCGGCCACGCAGATGATGCGGGCGGGGAACGGGATCGCTTCCGCCTTCAAGCCATCGGGGTAGCCCGTTCCGTCCCAGCTCTCATGGTGGTACCGGATGCCCGAAAGGTGTCCCTCCAGCGAGCGCACGGGGGCCAGGATCTGGGCACCGATAACCGGGTGCTGCTTGACCATCTCGAACTCCTCGCGCGTGAGCTTCCCGGGCTTGTTCAGGACCCGCTCGTCCATGCCAATCTTGCCGATGTCGTGCAGCAGTCCGATCTGCCCGATCGTGCGGACCTCGGGGCCGGGAAGCTCCAGGCCTCGCGCGATCATCATGGCGAAGCGCGACACGCGCTGCGAGTGACCGGCGGTGTAGCGGTCCTTGGCCTCGAGCGCCACGGCCAGCGACTGGATGGCCGAGAGATAGCCATTCTCCACTTCCTGTTTGGCCTCCTTCAGCTCACGCAGAGCCTCGCGCAGCTCGGTGTTGCGCTTCTGGAGGTCCACCAGGAGGCGCTCGTTGGTGCGTCGCATCGCCGCCTGGCGCAGGAGCGAGGTGACGGTGAACCTCATGTCCTCCGGCTCCCAGGGCTTGGCGACGTAGCGATCGAGCCCGGCATTGTTGAAGGCGTAGATCGCCTCTTCCAGGCTCGGCCGGTCCGAAACCAGGATCTTGATGACGCCGGGGAACTGGCTCTGGACGATCTCCAGGAAGCGCGTCCCGGGGATCCCCGGAAGCGTCTGGGAAGTGATCACCAGCTCGAGATTCTTTCCCTCGTTGCGGATTCGATAGAGCGTCCCGAGCCCATCTTCCGAAGAGCTGGCCGCCAGGATCTCGAGGTCGCCTCCGACCGCCTGATCGAGCGCCTTTTGCATCCTTTCGAGCGATTCGGTATCGTCGTCAACCAGGACGATCGTGCCACGGTTCAAGGCTTTCCTCCGCTGAGAGCTGCTCCCCACAATATAGGAATCGCCGACCCCTCATCGCAAGGAACTCGAGGCAAGATCCGAAGTCAGCCAACCGACGGTCGGTCGCGACGAACTAGCTTAACTTACTGATAATTATAATGTTAACCAATGACCTGGACCCGGCAGATTCGTTGACACCCCCCGGAGGCTAAGTTATACTCGCGCCCCGCTCCCGCCCCCGGGCTGCGGCGAGAGGGCGCCGGGTGCTGATCATCTATACCTTCCTCGTCCTTCTCGTCTCCCTGGCGGTCATCCCCCTGACTCTTCTCCTAGACATGGGAAGCTCCGAGCTTCGCGGCGGGTGGAAGCAGCGCGCTGGGTTCGTGCCCCGGCTGCCCGTCTCCTCGGCGCCGCGGATCTGGATCCATGCCGTCTCGGTGGGCGAAGTCCAGCTCGCCCGGCAGCTCCTCGGCGAGCTGCGCTCCCTGCGGCCCGATCTCGAGGCGCTGCTCACCTCTACCACCCAGGCGGGGCGCAAGCTGGCGCACGGCGCCGGTCTTCCCGCCACCTGGGTCAGCGCGTTTCCGGTCGATCTGCCGTTCTGCATGTCGCGGGCTCTGAGCAGGGGCCGCCCGAATCTGCTTGTCCTGATGGAAACCGAAATATGGCCCAACCTGATCCGGCGCTGCGCGTGGCAGGGAATCGGCGTGGTGATGGCCAACGGGCGGATCTCTCCCCGCTCCTTGCCGCGCTATCGCCTCCTCGGGCCGGCGCTGGCGAGGCTGCTTGGAGACGTGGATCGGTTCCTCATGCAATCGGAGGACGACGCGCGCAGAATCGAATCCCTGCGCGCCCCTCGGGACAGAATCGAGGTGACCGGAAATCTCAAGTGGGACCTTCCGGCTCCCGGATCGCCCGCCGTCGTCAGGCAGGAGATGGGGTTGGAGCCCGAGGCGCCCGTCATCGTCGCGGGAAGCACCTTCGAGGGAGAGGAGGAAGTCGTGCTCGGCTGCTGGGAATCGCTGCGCGCCGAGTTCCCCGGCCTGGCGCTCGTCCTGGCCCCCCGGCACCCGCGCAGGTTCGAGGCCGTCGCGGCGCTTCTGGAGCGCCGCAGGGTTTCCTTCAGGAGGCGGAGCCGTCCGGCGGGCGGCGCCGCGCCAGTGCTCCTGCTCGACACGGTGGGAGAGCTGCGACGAGCCTACGCCACCGGAACGATCTGTTTCGTGGGAGGAAGCCTGGTCAGTCGCGGAGGCCAGAACCTGATGGAGCCCGCGGCGGCGGGGCGTCCCGTGATCTTCGGCCCTCGCACCGAGAACTTCGCTCTAGCCGCCGAGGCCCTGATTCGCAGCGGCGGCGGCTTCCGCATCGGATCCG
>DASYRY010000444.1:0-7575 GCA_036004025.1 Candidatus Polarisedimenticolia bacterium
GCCCCCCCTGGATCTTGCTCTGGAAGGTGCTCGCCGGACTGATGACCGCGTCGTCGTAGTCCTGGCCGTTGGGAGATTGGCCCTTGCGATCCATCACGCCCACGACCTGGAACGGAGTGTTGCGGATCCGGATCACCTGGCCCGTAGGGTCGGCGCTGGGGCCGAACAGGTTGTTCACCACCGTCTGGCCGAGCACCGCCACCTTGGTGGAGCCGTCGATGTCGGATTGGGTGAACGCGGCGCCGTGCGCCATGCGCCAGGAGCGGATTTCGAAGTACTCGGGAGTGGTGCCGGTGACGCTGGTGCTCCAGTTCTGATCCTCGTTCACCAGCTGGGCCACGCTCCTGAGCGTCGGAGCGGCGGAGCGGACGCTGGAGACCTCGGTCTGCATGGCGCGCAGGTCGTCCCAGGTGAGCGTCGGCATGGAGCCGAACCCGCCGCGCGCGCCGCCGGAAGTCGTGGAGCCGGACATCACGATGAGCAAACTGGTGCCCATCGAGGCGAAGGATTGCTCGACGCGGGCCTTGGCCCCTTCGCCGATCGCCACCATCGCGATGACGGCCGCGACGCCGATGATGACCCCCAAGGTGGTCAGGAACGAGCGCATCCGGTTGCGCAGCAGCGCTCGGGAGGCGACGCGCAGGATCGCGAGGAGGCTCATCCTTCCACCCCCAGCTCGACCGGCACGTCCTCGGGCCGGGCGACGGCCTGCTCCTGCCGGCGGTCGGAGAGGACGACCCCATCCCTCATCTTCACGACCCGCGTGGCGTAGGTGGCGATGTCGGGCTCGTGCGTCACCAGAACGATCGTGATCCCGGAGCGACCCAGCTCCTGGAACAGCGCCATGATCTCCACGCTGGAGCGCGAGTCGATGTTGCCGGTCGGCTCGTCGGCCAGAATCAAGCGGGGGTGCGTGACCAGCGCGCGCGCGATGGCGACGCGCTGCATCTGCCCGCCGGAGAGCTGCCCGGGATGGTGGTCGAGCCGATCTCCGAGCCCCACGCGCTTCAACGATTCTGTGGCGCGGCGCGCCCGCTCCTTGGTGGACGTGCCGGCGTAGAGCAGCGGCAGCTCGACGTTCTCCAGCGCGCTGGTTCGGGCGAGGAGGTTGAAGCTCTGGAAGACGAAGCCCAGGGTCCGGTTGCGGATCTCCGCGAGCTGCTCCCGCGTGAGGCGGGAGACTTCGCGGCCGTCGAGCAGGTAACGGCCGGAGGTCGGGCGATCGAGGCACCCGATGGTGTTCATCAGCGTCGATTTGCCCGAGCCGGAAGCTCCCATGATCGCGACGAACTCTCCTTCCTCGATCGACAGGGAGACGCCGCGCAGCGCATGGACCTCCATCTTTCCCATTTTGTAAACCCGTGTGACCTTGTCGAGCAGGATGAGAGGCTCGGTGGCGGGCATGGCTAGAAGACCCTGCGGAAGGAGTTGCCTGGGCCCCCTTGCTGGCCGGAGCGATCGGCGACGCCGCCGGTCACGGCGGTGATAACCTTGTCTCCCTCGCGGAGCTGACCTTCCGTCATTTCGGTCACGCTGCCGTCGGTGACGCCCGCTCGGAAGGGAACTCGCACCGGCTTGTCGTCGCGCAGGACCCAGACGGTCTTCCGATCGGGAGTGCCCGCCTCGCCTCCGCCATCCGTTCCGCCACGTCCCCAGCCTCCGCGTCCGCCGCCGGCTCCTGGTCCTCCGCCTCCACCCCCGCGACCCTTGCCTCTGCCCGCGGCGCTCGCCGTCCGTCCCCCGGTCTCGCCTGCCGCGCCGTCCCTGAGGCTCGCGGCCATCTCGGGTGGAGGGCGGAACCGCAATGCGGCGTTGGGGACGCGCAGGACGCCGGCGCGCTCGGCGGTGACGAAGGTGATGTTGGCGGTCATCCCCGGCTTCAGCTTCAAATCGGGGTTGCTCACGTCGAGGACGGCGTCATAGGTGACGACGTTCTGGACCGTCTGCGGCGCGTTGCGGATCTGGCGCACGGTGCCGGTGAACCGCTCGCTCGGGAAGGCGTCGACGAAGAAGGTCGCCTCCATCCCCGGCTGCAGCCGTCCCACGTCCGCCTCGGCGACGCTGCTGTCGACCTGCATCTTGCGCAGATCCTCGGCGATCGTGAAGAGGGTGGGGGCCTGCAGCGAAGCGGCCACGGTCTGGCCCACGTCGACGCTGCGGGAGATGACCGTGCCGTCGGTGGGGGAGTAGATCGTCGTGTAGGCCAGGTTGATCTGGGCCTGGTGCAGAGAGGCGCGGGCCTGCTCCACGCCCCCTTCGGAGGCCGTGACCGTGGCGGCGCCCGCCTCGGCGTTCGCTCTCGCCGTGTCGAGGTCCGCCTCGGCCACCAGGTTCTGCTTGGCCAGCGACTGGGCGCGCTCGTACTGCAGCTTGGAGTCGAGCGCCTGCGCTTTCGATTTGGTCAGGTTCCCCTGAGCGGCGGAGAGGTTCGCCCGGGCCTGTCGCACCTCCGCTTCGAAGAGCTGCGGATCGATCTTGGCGACCACCTCTCCTTTCTTGACCGTGGAATTGAAGTCGGCGTAAAGAGCCTGGATGCGTCCGGAGACCTGGCTGCCGACCTGGACCGTCACCAGGGGCGAGAGGGTACCGGTGGCAGTCACCTTCGCCACGATCCGGCCACAGTCCACCTTCGCCGTCTCGTACGTCAGCTCCGACTTCTTGCCCCCCAGGCTCAAGCCGAAATAGGCGGCGACGGCGACGGCGGTGAGAACGCCGGCGAGGATCCAGTATTTGCGGCGGGAGCGTGAAGGTTCGATTTCATCCATGGCACCGACTCCAAACCACGAAGCGGTCGGTTGATGCGCTGCCGGCCGGGAACGGCCTTCGGGCCCGATCATTCTGACATGCCGGGAGAGGGAAGGGTTGCGAGCGGCATGAGGAAATCATGAGTGCACCCCCGGCTCCAGCGGACCCGGCCTTGCCGCTGCACCCGCCGAGGTGGCCGCGATCGCTTCGGCATAGGTGCGCTCGAAGGTCTCGCGCCGCTTCCCTAGCCAGGCGTCGAAGAGGTGGTAGGCCGAGGGAACGGCGAACAGGGTGAGGAACGTAGAAACGATGACTCCGCCGATGACCGCCAGGGCCATCGGCTGGCGCAGCTCGGCGCCGGGGCCCAGCGAGATCGCCGCGGGAAGGGCGCCGGCGATGGTCGCCAGGGAAGTCATCAGGATGGGGCGCAGCCGGATCGGGCAGGCTTCGAGCAGCGCCTGCTCGCGATCCCTTCCCGCGCGGCGCAGCTTATTCGTGTAGTCGACGAGGATGATGGAATTCTTCTTGACGATCCCCATGAGCAGGATGATGCCGATCATGGAGTAAATGTTCAGGGACTGCCCCGTGATGAACAGGGCCAGCAGCGCGCCGGTGAAGGAGAAGGGGAGCGCCATCAGGACCGTCACGGGATGGATGAAGGAGTTGAACTGGGAGGCGAGGACCATGTAGGAGACCGCCAGCCCCAGCACGAGAGCGAAGATCAGGCTCTGGAACGACTCCTGGAAGGTCTGGGCGCTGCCGCTCAGCACCGCCTCATATCCTTCGGGAAGGGTCTTCTTAGCGATGTTGCGGACTTCCTGGAGCGCCTGGGCCTGGGATTTTCCCGGCGCCACATTGGCAAAGACGCCGATGGCGCGCGACTTGTTCCGGCGGGTGATGGTGAGCAGCGACGGCTTTACATCCACCTTCACGAGATCGGTAAGACGGACGAGGTCGCCGCTGCGGGCGCGCACGAACAACGGGGAGATGTCCTCCGGCCGCAGGCGCTGGCTCGCGAGGAGCCTGACCCGTGCATCATAGCGCTTCCCCTGGTCCTTGAATTTCACGGCCCGGACGCCTCCGATCAAAGCGTTGAGCGTATCGCCGATGTCCTGCATCGAGACGCCCAGATCCGCGGCCAGATTGCGGTTGGGTATGATCTGCGCCTCGGGCATCCCGAGCTGATAGTCGGTGTCGACGTCTACGAAGAGCGGGGAAGCCCGCATCTCGGCCATGATCTTCTGGGAGTTCTCCGCCAGCACGCCCCAGTCGGGCCCCCGTACGGTGAACTCCACAGGGAAACCCCGCTGCGCCGAGAAGCCCTGCTGCGAGAGGTCCTGGATACTGACGCGCAGCGACGGGATCGAGTTGAGCGCCTTGCGCATCTCCGCCATGAACTGCGCCTGCGTGACGCTGCGCTCGGATCGCGGCTTTAGGGTCACGAAGAGCACGGCGGTATTGACCTCGCCGCCGCCGAAGCCTCCCACCGCGGTGAAATAGCGCAGCAGCTCCGGGCGGCTCATGACCCACTGCTCGCACTTCTTCACCATTCCGTCTGTGTAGTCCACCGAGGAGCCCACGGGGGTCTGGATCCGGGCCAGGACGCGGCTGATGTCCTGGGAGGGGACGAACTCGCGGTTCACGAACCCCAGCAGGCTGAGCGAGACGAGGAACATGGCCAGCGTGCCCCCGAGCACGAGGAAGCGGTGCCTGAGGCAGGGGCCGAGGAGCCGCCGATACAGCCGGGCGAGAGCTTCGAAGGAAGACTCCGCCCAGCGCCCGATCCGGGTGGTCCGCTCCCCCACCGCCAGGAACTGCGAGCAGCGCGACGGAGTCAGCGTGATCGCCTCCAGCAGCGAGAAGGCGACCGCCACCGAGACGGTCACGCCGAACTGGAAGAAGAACTTCCCGATGATCCCCTTCATGAAGGCGACGGGCAGGAAGATGGCGATGATGGCGGCCGTGGCCGCCATCGCGGCGAAGGTGATCTCGCGCGCGCCGTCGATCGAGGCCTTGAGCTTGTTCGAGCCACGCTCGGCGTGCCGGTAGATGTTCTCCAGCACCATGATCGCGTCGTCCACCACGATGCCGACCGACAGCGACAGCCCGAGGAGGGTGAAGGTATTCAGGGTGAAGCCGCAGAAGTACATCACGGCGAAGGTGCCGACGATCGAGGTCGGGATCGACAGGAGCACGTTGACGGTGGAGGAGAAGGATCCGAGAAACAGCCAGCAGACCATCCCCGTGAGGAGGACGGAGAGGATCATGGTGAACTCGATCTCGCGGATCGCCTCCTCCACCGGAGCCGTCCCATCGAAGACGATGTCCAGGTTGATGTCCTTGGGGAGACTCTGCCGGATCTCCGCCATCTTGGCCTTCACCTGGCGGCCCACCTCCACGGCGTTGGAGCCGCGCTGCTTGACGATCCCCATGCCCTGGGCCGGTAGGCCCATCGCCCGGCTGACGCGCCGCTTGTCCTCCAGACCATCCTCCACCACTGCCACGTCACTCAGTAGGATCTGGGAACCGTTGCGCTGGGCCAAGACGATGCCGGAGAAGTCTTGCACCGTCGAGGCCTCTCCTTCGGCGCGCACGTTCATCTCCCGATCAGCCGACTCGATGCGTCCCGCCGGGATTTCCACGTGCTCGCGGCGCAGCGCCTCCAGGACGTCGGTGACGGTCAGCGAATAGGCCTCCAGCCGCTTGGCGTCCAGCCAGACGCGGACGCTGCGCTCGCGGTAACCGCCTAGGAAGATGTTCCCCACGCCCGGGAGCGCCTGGAACTGATCCTTCAGGCGATTCTTGACGAGATCGGCCAGGTCGCGAGGAGGACGGTTTCCCGTGAGCGCGATCCACATGATCGGGCGGTCCTCCGGGTTCACCTTGGTCACCACGGGAGGATCGATCTCGCGGGGGAGGTTGCGCTGGGCCTGCGCGATCTTGGTCTGGACGTCCTGGAGCGCCGCGTCGATGCTGCGTCCCAGTTCGAACTCGATGGTGACGTTGGTGGAGCCCTGCCGGCTAGAGGACGAGACCTCACGGATCCCCTCGACGTTGGCGACGGCATCCTCGACGACGTCGGCGACGTCGCTCTCCATGATCTCCGGGGCGGCCCCTTCCAGGGTGATGCTCACGTTCACGATGGGGAAGTCGACGTCGGGCATCTCGCTCACGCCCAATCGCATGAAGCCGATGCCGCCGAAGATGATCAGCGCCGCCATGAGCATCCAGGCGAACACCGGGTTGCGGATGGAGAGGTCGGAGAGGGTCACGGGGCTCCTCCACCGGATTCCGGCTTCACCACCGAATCGTCGGTGAGGATGCTGGCGCCCTTGGTGATGACCTTGTCGCCCGGCTGGAGTCCATCCAGCACCTCCACGCTCCCATCCTTGGTGAACAGGCCCAGACGCAAGGAGCGCCGCTCCACCCGGTCCGTCCCTTTCAGGACGAAGCCGACGAACCCCTTGTCGGTGGGGAGGACGGCGGTTTGCGGAACCACCAGCGAGCCCTTTCGATCCTCCAAGGCCACCGACACGTCGGCGAAGTTCCCGGGCCGCAGCTTACGCTCCGGGTTCTCGACCCAGGCCAGACATTCCACCATGCGGGTCGCGGAATCGGACGTACCGCCGATGTGGTACAGGCGCGCCTGGAATTCCGTCTCCGGGTTCGACTTCACGTGAAAGGTGATGCGGGGATCGCCGCCAAGACGCGCCGCGTCGGATTCGGCCACCTTGAAGGAAAGCTTCAGCTTGCGGGAGTCGACGATGTTGGCGATCGGCGTGCCGGCGGTCAGGTACTGGCCCGTGTCCACCAGCTTCTGATCGATGTAACCGGAAGCCTCGACGCGCACGTCGGAATCGTGCAGGTCCTTGCGGGCGAGATCCACCGCCGCCTTCTCGGCGGCGGCGGCCGCCACCGCCTGATCGAGCTGGGCCTGGAAGTTGCTCAGCTCCTCCTGCGTCACCCAGCCCACGTCCTTGGCGCGCAGGGCCTTGCGCTTTTCGAGCGCCGCCTGGGTCTCCTGCACCTTGGCTTCCGCCTGTTTGAGATCGGCTTCGGCCCGCAGGGCCGAGAGGCGGTAGTGCTCCGGATCGATTCTTGCCAGGATGCGCCCCGGAGTGACCCATTCGCCTTCCTGGAAGGCCAGGTTCTGCACCACCCCCGCCACGCGGGCGGGGACGCGGACGATCTCCTTCGCCTGGATCGTGCCCACGGCCGTGAGAGCGTATTGGACGTCGCGCGCCTCGACCGTGCGAACTTCCACCGGAACGGCAGGAGGCGAGAAGCCTCCCGCAGCGTCGCGCGAGCCCGCCTTGGTGGGAGGATCCGCCGCCTTGTCTCCGGCGCAGCCCATGAGGATGCAGCCGGCAGCGATGAGGAGGAACAGCAAGCCGGTGCAGCGCGCGGCGGGACGTGAGCTCATGATTGATCTCTCTCGGACGAACTCGGTATCGGGGAAACCCATGGGTCGGGAGGGGACCCCTCCGGGACGAGGCCTTGGGTCAGCTTCAGGACGATCCAGTCGATGCGCACCTGATTCCTCTGATGCTCCTGGTTGAGAAGGGCCGAGAGGAGCTGGTTCTGGCCGGTCACCACCTCCAGATTCGAGGCCAGCCCCTGGCGGTACTCCTCCAGGATGAGACGGCTGTTCTCCTCCGCCGCGTCCACGCTCGCCTGAAAGGTGGCCAGCGTCGCCAGATCGGATTGTAGGGTAAGGAAGACATTCTTGACCTGGAGGTCCACCGAGCGCACCAGCTCGTCGCGGGCCAGCTCCGCCTGGCGCAGCTGGGATTTCGCCGTGAGCACGTTGGCTCGGATGCGTCCCCCCTC